>NZ_FAOZ01000023.1 GCF_001536285.1 Parafrankia irregularis
GCGCTCAGCGAGGCCGCGGCCGGGATCCCCGAGCGGCTACGCCGTTCGGTGACCTGGGACCAGGGCGTCGAGATGATGCGGCATGCCCGGTTCACCGTCGCGACCGGGATCCCGGTCTACTTCTGCGATCCCCACAGCCCCTGGCAACGCGGTAGCAACGAGAACACCAACGGTCTGCTCCGCCAGTACTTCCCCAAGGGCACCGACCTGTCCGTCCATACCCCCGACGACCTCGCTCGCGTCGCCGCTCAGCTCAACGCCCGACCTCGACAGACCCTGGGTTGGAAGACACCATCACAGGTCTACGCAGAAGCCTGTGCGATGACCCCCTGAAGACAAGCGACCAAAATCCTCACTTCTTGCGGGTTGCCAGGCTGGCCCGTGCCCCTTTTGCCCCTCTTGCGGCGAATCGCTTGGCGCGGCGCGGCGCCGCATGACCCCCGACGGGCGACCTCGAGCTACCGCCACCGCCAGGCAGCCCGAGGATCATGGCGGTGGGGGTGGAGAGCGCGCAACAGAGCCCCGAGAAGCGGCCGAGTAACCCATCGACTACCACAGGCGATAGGCCGACCCTCCCTTCCTCGGATCAGGCAGCCCGCTTGACAGGCCACTTGTCTACCAAGATAGTGGTAAACGTGATCGGGGTGACGTTGTCCGCGCGGTGCACGGTGGAGCATGTTCACGTCACCAGCTGTCTGTGTCGCCACTGACACCGACTCGATCAATGCGCGCCGATATTTCGGCGATACCACTCCGCCCAGTGCGGGTCTTCTTTCTCAGCTAAGTAGGCGTTTTCCTGCGCGGGCGGGCACCTCACGTCACGCGGAGATCTGGCGCGCCATTTTCCGCCCGCATCGCATTGCATCGCAGACTGCATACCCGACGAAACGAGGAACAGCCGTATGACCGATCAGGCCCCGGGAGAGAACGCCAGGCCGGGCGCGCAGTCCACGAATGCGGAAGCGGGCACGGACACGGGCCTGCAGCCCGCGGACGCGGGCACGCCTGCGGCAACGCCGGTCGGCACGCCGCGGCGCCGCGATCCGTATGCCAACTTCCCGGGCCGGATCGGACGCACGATGGGCCAGTCGGAGCCGGCCTGGGCACCGCGGGAGACACCCGCACCCGGGGCACCCAACATCGTCGTGGTGCTCGTCGACGATCTGGGCTACAGCGACATCGGCCCGTTCGGCTCGGAGATTCCCACACCCGTGCTGGACCGGCTCGCCGACCGCGGGGTGCGGCTGACGAACTACCACACCATGCCGCTGTGCTCGCCGGCCCGAGCCGCCCTGCTCACCGGCCTGAATCCGCACCGTGTGGGCTATTCGCTGGTTGCGAACGCCGACCCCGGCTTCCCGGGCTACGGCATGGAGATCGCCGACGACATCCCCACCCTGGCAGAGATTCTCCACGACGGCGGGTATGCCACCTACGCGGTCGGCAAGTGGCACCTGACGAGGGATTCCGCCTCGAACGCCGCCGACGACCGGCGCAACTGGCCGTTGCAGAAGGGCTTCGAGCGCTACTACGGCGTCCTCGAAGGGCTGACCAGCCTGTTCCACCCGCATCAGCTGGTCCGGGACAACAGCCCGCTCGACATCGACGAGCTGCCGGACGACTACTACTACACCGACGCGATCACCGACGAGGCGATCTCGATGGTGAAGTCGCTGCGGGCGCACGACCCGGACAAGCCTTTCTTCCTCTACCTCGCGCACAACGCGGTGCACGGCCCGTTGCAGGCGAAGGCGGAGGATCTCGAACGGCACCGCGGCCGGTACGCCGACGGCTGGGACGAACTACGGGAGAGCCGGTTCGGCCGGCAGCTCGACGCCGGCATGTTCCCGCCGGGCACCCGACTGCCACGCCGCAACTTCGAGGCCGGATTCGAGGTCGGCGCCTGGGCTGACCTCTCCCCGGAAGAACAGCGCCTGTACGCCCGGTACATGGAGGTGTACGCCGCGATGGTCGACAATGTCGACCAGAACCTCGGCCGCCTGGTGGACACCCTGGAAGCCCTCGGGGAGCTGGACAACACCATCATCCTTTTCACCTCGGACAACGGCGGAACCGGCGAAGGCGGCCCGGAGGGCACCCGCAGCTACTTCAGCCGTTTCGTTCACTACCCGCTGCTTCCCGCCGACTGGAATCCCGACGTCGAGCGCGAGATCGACCTCATCGGCGGGCCACAGAGCCTGGTGCACTATCCCCGCGGCTGGGGAATGGCGTCGAACACCCCGTTCCGGCTTTACAAGGGCCAGACCCACGCCGGCGGGGTGCGGGTTCCCTTCGTGCTTTCCTGGCCGGCCGGCCTGCGCCGGACCGGGGCGGACGACGGCATCCGGGCGCAGTACCAGTACGTCACCGACATCGCGCCCACGCTGCTCGAGCTGGCCGGCGTGAAACGGCCCGAACAGCGCCACGGGCAGGTCGTCCAGGAACTCGACGGGGTCAGTTTCGTGCCCGTCCTGACCGACCAGAGCACGACCAGCACCCACAGTGAACAGTACTGTGAGATGACCGGTAACCGCAGTTACTACCGGGATGGCTGGAAGCTCGTCACCCTGCACCGGTTCGGCACACCGTACGACGACGGTGAATGGGCGTTGTACAACCTGGCCGAGGATCCGACCGAGATCGACGACATCTCCGCCGAGCACCCCGATGTCGTCGCGGCGCTGGCCGCCGCCTGGGAGGACGCCGCCTGGCGCAACGGCGTCTTCCCGCTCACCGACGCGAGCGGCGGCCTGGCCATCCGCAACCCGGCCGAGGAGCGCCTGCGCCGCCCGGTCATCCTGCTGGCCGGCACGCCGGAGCTTGAGCGGTACCGGTCCGCCAAACTGATCACGTTCCGGTCCTTCGACATCGACATCGACCTGACCTGGCACGCCGCGGACGACGCGGGTGTCCTCGTCTCGCACGGTGACCAGGGCGGCGGTTACAGCGTCTACGTGGAGAACGGCCGGCTCCACCTCGCCTACAACGAGTACGGCACGCTGCACGAGGTGGACGCCGGGCCGCTGGACGAAGGCGTGCATGCCGTTCGCATCGCGGTGGCGGCGCAGGCGGGCCTGCGCTGGGAGTGGCGGGTCCTCGTCGACGGAGTCGAGACGGGGCGGCTCGCCAGCGTCCACCAGCTGATCGGCATGGCGCCGTTCCAGGGGATCAGCGTCGGCGTGGACCGCCGCTCCCCGGTCTCCTGGCCCGTCCACGAGCGGCACCGGACGTTCCGTTACACCGGCCACCTGCGCAGCGTGACCTACACGTCCGGCGAGCCGGGTCCGGACGATCTCGAGACGCTGGTCCGGGTGATGCGGGAGGCCGCGGCCGCGTTCGAGTAGGCACAGGTGCGCGCGGGAGGCATGGGCGCCGGCACCCGCGTCCGGGATGCTTCCGATCTCGGGTCCGGCACCGGAACTGGTGGAACACGGGCATCGTCGCAATAGGTTGTGCAGTTCAGATGCTGGCCGACCAGGGGTGACGGTGCGCTGTGAGCAATGTGGAAACGGTTTCCGCCGAGATCCGGTGCCGGGCCGACGAACGCTCGGGGCAGGTCGTCGAGATCATCTCCCCGCACGACGTCCCGCTCGGCGGAGCCGACGCGATGACGGTGCGGCGCACCCTGCCCCGCCACAACCGCTCGATGATCGGCGCCTGGTGCTTTGTCGACCACTATGGTCCGCATGACGTCTCAGCGGGCGGCGGCATGGATGTGCCGCCGCATCCGCACACCGGGCTGCAGACGGTGAGCTGGCTGTTCGCCGGAGTCCTGGAGCACCGCGACAGCCTGGGAACCCATGCGTTCGTCCGCCCCGGCGAGGTGAACCTGATGACGGGCGGGCACGGCATCTGCCACTCCGAGGTGACCGCCCCGGGGACGACGATCCTGCACGGGGTGCAGCTCTGGGTCGCACTGCCCGACGCTCACCGCGACGCCCCCCGCGACTTCCAGCACCACGTTCCGCCGGTCGTGGACCTCGACGGCGCGACGGCTCGGGTCTTCCTGGGCGAGCTCGCCGGCGAGCGGTCACCGGTACGCACGTTCTCGCCGCTGCTCGGCGCCGAGCTCGTGCTCGCACCGGGAACCCGGCTGACGCTGCCCGTCGGTCCCGGCTACGAGCACGGCGTCCTGGTGGACACCGGTGACGTCGAGGTGACCGCGGGCGCCGACGCGGGCGCGGGTCCTCCGGACACCGCCGGGCAGCGGGTCGCGGCCGGCGAGCTGGGGTACCTCGCGTCGGGTGCGGCGAGCCTGACGCTGGACAACCCCGGCAACGACCCGGCACGGGTCGTGCTGATCGGTGGGGCGCCCTTCGACGAAGACATCGTCATGTGGTGGAACTTCATCGGGCGCAGCCACGAGGAGATCGCCGCCTACCGCGAGGCCTGGCAGAACCAGTCCGACCGGTTCGGCCGGGTCGAGGGGTACATCGGCGGCCCCGCCTGGCTGCCCGCCCCGCCGCTGCCGGAGGGCAGAATCAAGCCACGCGCCAGGCCGTGATCCACGGCGCTGTGAGCAAACCGCCACCAGCCGTACGGCCGTTCACGCCAACACGTGCACGGGACGATTCCGACGGCAAAGATGGCTTCGAACCTGTCGGTGGGCGGCACAGGACGTCCACCACGGAGCGGAGGAGGAACCGTGGCACGACGTCTCAGCTGCCCGTGTGGCGAATTCATCGAGGGTGAGGACGACGACGACCTCGTGGAGAAGACCCAGGCCCATCTCGCCGAGAAGCACCCGGGCCATGAGTACTCCCGGGAGCAGATCCTGTTCCTCGCGTTCTGATCGATCCGCGCCACTTCGAGCCCCGCGCTCCGGCCGCGGGGTGGGGCTCGGCAGCAGTGGAAGCTCGAAGCCTCAGCTCGAAGATCTGAGGATCTTGGCTGCTCTGGAGCCGGTCGCAGCTGGGCGCCGATCAGGATCGCTGGTCGGGTAGGCGAGGACGTTCGCACCCCACGAATGCGGCCGGACTCCGAGAGCCCGGTCTCCCGGTAGCCCGGTTTGGCGAGTCGCAAGAGTGAACGATTTTGGTCGTTCCGACGACCAAAATCCTCACTTCTTGCGGGTTGCCGGGTGTATTTATGCCCCTTTTGTCTCTCTTGAGGCGAACTGCTGGCGCTGTGCGGCGGTGCGCGATCATCGACGGGTGGCCGCGCGGGTGCGGTTCGCACTCCATCAGCTGTCTTGCTCGGCACCAGCAGCGACCAGAGGTTCGAAGCCCGGGATTTCGCTGCGCGCTGCAGAACGACCGGCACCCCCCATCACCGCGACCCGTCGAAGCCGTCGTTGCCGGACCCTTCTGACGTGCGGTTTTGCGTAATACGTGCGGTTGGGGTGTAGAAATACGCCGTTCAGGTCGGATCGCCCGGTGCGGGAACTCCCACGGAACTGGTAGGGGCCACCGGGCGCCGAGGAGACTGGAAGCGGGGGCATGCCGGACTCATCGGCTCTTGACGTGCTGGTCGGGCTGGCGTTGATCTTCGCCGCGTTCAGCCTGGCGATCTCGCGGATCAACGAGACCGTCCTCGCCCTGTTCCGCTACCGGGGGCTGCGGCTCGAAGCCGAGCTCCGTCGGCTCCTCGGCGGAATCCGCCAGGCCGGTGGCCCGGCGGATGGACCCGATGTCACCGCCGAGCTCCTCGACGGGCCGCTGCGGGTCCTGCGAGCCACCGGCAGGGACGCGCTGCCGGTGAACGTCGCCGACCATCCCCCGGTCAGCGGGTTCTGGGCGTCGATCCGCCGGGCCCGGCGGCTGCGGCTGCCGTCCTACCTGCCATCGACCGCGTTCGCGCAGGCCCTGCTCGATCTCGTGGACCCACCCGCACGGGTCATGCTGCACCAGCTCCGGCCGGAGAACCTGCCCGCGGAGATCCCGGCCGAGATCCGGGCGGCCTACCAGCGCGCGTATGACGCCGCGCGCCGGGTGCTCGACGAGCAGACCGCCACGGCCCTGCACCAGGCCATGCCCGCGGAGCACCCGACCGGGCGGGTGGTGGCCGCCGCCCTCGTCGCCGCCGTCCGGACCGGCGCCGTCGCCTCGCTGGAGGAAAGCCTCGCCGCGCTGCCGCCCTCCCCCGCCCGGACGGCGTTGACCGCCGCGATCGTCAAGGCCGGCGGCGACCGCGAGAAGATCATCGCCGATCTGGCGCGCTGGTACGACGACGCGATGGACCGCCTCTCGGGCTGGTACAAGCGGCACATCACCGCGTTCCTGCTCGCTTACGCGATCCTGCTGTCGGCCGCGTTCAACCTGGACGCCATCGCGATCACCCGGGCGCTCTGGCAGGACGGGACCGTACGGCAGGCCGCGGTGGCCGCCGCCGTCGCCGAGGTGGGCACGGCCGGCGACGACGTGGCCACCGGCAGCGGAACAACCACGGGCACCGACGTGACCGCGGATGGTGACGCGACGGTGGGTGAGGCCGCGGAGCGCAGCATCGAGGCGGTACGCGACGCATCCGGGCTGTCCATCCCGGTCGGTTGGGTCGATGCGTCCGACCGGCGCGACGACCCGCGGGAGGTGCCGACCTCGGTCGGCGGGTGGCTGCTGAAGATCGCCGGTATCGCGATCGCCTGTTTCGCGCTGACGGCCGGCGCGCCCTTCTGGTTCGACCTGCTGGGCAGGCTGGTGAACATGCGGGCCACCGGCCCGAAACCACGCGCCGCGAACGCCTAGGACCGGCCTCGGCACCACCTCGTCCCGCCGCCCCGGAGCACGGTCCTGGGCGCGATCCGGGGCGCGATCCGGGCGCGGTCTGGGGCGCGATCCGGGGCGCGATCCGGGCGCGGTCTGGGGCGCGATCCGGGGCAGAACGACCGCGCGACGGGCGGTCGCTGATCAACTCGATACCGACGACGCGGTCGGGGAAGACTTGCAGCGTGGGCCAGGTCTCGCGCGACGTGCAACGGCTGGAGCAGGCGGCCCGACCCAGGTCGCCGGGCCGGGATCCGCCCATGTCACCGACGCCCTCGCCGCTCCTTCCCGTGGTGCTCGCGGAGACCGAGCGCACCCGGGTCACCAGGGTTGCGGGCCCGACCGGTCCGCTGATCCGGAAGGAGGCGCTGGGCCGGGGTGCCGGGCGGCGGCTGCGGCATGAAGCGAAGATCCTCCAGCGCCTGGCCGGTGTCCAGGGCGTGGTCCAACTCGCCGCCGCGCCGGACGTCGAACACAAAGCGGACGTCGAGCACGAGACGGACATCAAGGAAAGCTCGGGATCAATCCTGCTGGAGGACATCAACGGCACGGCGCTCTCGGGCTGGCGCACGCCACTCGGGCCGGACCTGCTGCTCGCCGTCGCCGAAGCGCTGGCCCGGGCGGTCGCGGGCATGCACCACCGCGGTGTCGTGCACCGGGACATCAGCCCGGCGAACGTCGTGGCCACCCCGGACGGGGACGTGTGCCTGATCGACTTCGCGCTCGCCACCACGCTCACGTCGATGCGCAGCGAGTTCACCCACCACGCCGCGATCATCGGCACGGTCCCGTACCTGGCGCCGGAGCAGACCGGCCGGACCAGCCGTCCCATCGACCACCGCGCCGACCTGTACGCCGTCGGCGCGACCCTGTACGAGCTGGCGGCGGGAGCGCCGCCCTTCGGGGCGGACGACCCGCTGCGCATCATCCACGACCACCTCGCCCGGGTGCCGGTACCGGCGTCGGAACGAAACCCGGCAGTGCCCCGTGCGCTGGCGCAGGTCATCGCGCACCTGCTCGAGAAGGAGCCCGATGACCGCTACCAGAGCGCCGAGGGGCTCGCACATGATCTCGCCCTGATCCGTCGCGGCACGCCGCCGGCCCGCCCCGGAGCCCGCGACCGGTGGGACCGTCAGCTGACGTCGTCAAGGCTCGTCGGCCGCAATCAGCAGATCGACGAACTGCGTGGCGCGTTCCTGGCGGTCATGGCCGGCCAACCGCGTTCGGTCCTCGTCGAGGGCGAGGCCGGGGTCGGCAAGACGGCCCTGGTCGACGAGCTGAGGGTGATCGCGGCCGGTCACGGCGGCTGGTTCGTGGCCGGGGCGTTCGACCAGCACCGCCTCGACCAGGCACACAGCGGCTTTCTCCGCGCGATCCGGGCCCTCGGTCGGCTGCTGCTGGCGGAGCCCGAGGAACGCCTGGTCGGGTATCGGGACCGGCTACGTCGCGGTCTGGGCCGCAACGTGGGCCTGGCCGCCGCCGCGGTGCCGGAGCTGGGGGTTCTGCTGGACGTCCAGGCCGCGCCGGGTGACCTGATGACGAGGCGGGCCCGCGCGGCGCACACCGGCGTCGAGATCCTGCGTGCGGTCGCGTCGACGGAACGCCCGGTGGTCTGCTTCGTGGACAATCTGCAGTGGGCCAACCGAACCCCGCTGGGCATCCTCGAACCGATCTTCGGTGGAAGCGCGGAGGTGGACGGGCTGCTGCTGGTCGGTGCCTACCGTGCCAGCGAGGTCGGCGCGACCACTCCGCTGGCGGGACCGCTCGGTCACTGGCTCGGCCAGCCGCACGGGCCGCGCCAGCTGCGGCTGGAGAACCTCACACCGGCAGCCCAGGCAGCGCTGATAGCGGACGTCCTGCACGTCGCGACGGGACCGGCGGCCGAACTGGCACGCATGCTGGCACCGGCGACCCGGGGAAATCCGCGCGACACCCTCGATCTCCTCACCACCCTGCGCCGCGAGGAGCTCCTGGACCTCCGTCCGGGTGGCTGGCAGTGGGATCCGGAGGCACTGCGCCGCCGGCTGCATCGGATCGACTTCGCCGAACTGCTGACGGCCCGGGTCGCCGCGCTGCCGGGTGTCACCGTCGACCTGCTCGCGATGGTGGCCTGCCTGGGCGCCCACGTCGATCTGGATCTGCTGGCCGCCGCCACCGCACTGCCGACGGACGAGGTGGAACGACGGCTCGCCCTGGCGATCGAGATCGGCGTGCTGGTGCCCGAGACCGTGGACGGCGGCCGCCATTCGGTGCGGTTCCAGGACGACCGGACCCGCCAGACGGCGCTGGTCGGGCTCACCCGGCAGTCGCAGGACGCGACGCGCCTGCGGCTGGCCCGCAATCTTGCCGGCCATGGCGAGGACCCGGACGACCCGCATCCACAGCGCAGGGACGCGGAGTATCTCTCCGCGGCGGCGGAGCAGTACCTGCCGGTCCTCGGCGCCATCCACGACCCGGCGGAGCGGCGGCGAGCGGCGGCGCTGCTGCGAAGGGCCGCGGGCGAGGCGAAGGTGCTGTCCAACCACGCCCAGGTGGAGAGGTACACGGCCGCCGCCGCGACGCTGCTCGATCCGTCCGAGGTCGACGCGCTGCTCGCCGTGCACATCGAGCGGCACGCGGCGCTGCGCGACCTCGGCCTGCTCGACGAGGCCGACGAGGTCTTCCAGATCATCGACCGCCTGTGCACCGATCCGCTCCAGCGCACGGCCCCGACCGTGATCCAGATTCGCAGCCTCACCGATCGCGCGCGTGCGACCGAGGCGATCGGGCTCGGCGTCGAGCAGCTGAGACGGCTCGGGATGACCGTCCCGGACCACGAGCAGCTGGACGCGGAGATCGACAGCGGGCTCGACGCCGCCTACCGGTGGATCGACACCACGAGCGACACCGATGATCTGCGGCGCGCGGAGCTGGTCGACGAGGTGCGGCGCAGTGCCGTCAATGTGATCAACGGGCTCTCGCCGGCGGCGTTCTTCAGCGACCACATGATGCTCGCCTGGCTGACCGTGCGGACCCTGGCGATCTGGGCCCAGGACGGCCCGAGCCGCGCCCTGCTGGGGCCGGCGAGCCAGATCGCGATCACGACGATCACCCGCCGGGCCGACTACCGCGCCGGGCACCGCATCCTGCGTCGCCTGCTCGCCGTGGGCCATGCGCGGGGCTACGAGCCCGAGGTCTGGCTGGCGGAGTTCCATTACCTGATCACCTGCGGCCACTGGTTCGAGCCCCTCGAGCACAACCTCTCCGCGACCCGGCGGGCGCTGGACGAGCTCGTCCAAAGCGGCGACTTCCAGGGTGCCTGCTGGGCACATCACTGCCTGCTGTTCAACCTGCTGGACTGTGCGCCCTCACTCGACCTCATCGCGGCCGAGGCGGAGGCGGCGATGAAGCTGGCGACGCGGACCGGTAACCAGCGGGCCGAGGAGTCCGCGCGGGTCTTCCGCCGGCTCGTGGCGGCGCTGCGCGGCGAGACCGAGGACGTCCACACCGATGAGACGGCCGAGCTCGCCCTGATGGCGGGCAACTCGGTGGCCGTCGTGCACTTCCACATCACCAACGCGATCCTCGCCGCCGTCTTCGACCGCCCGGCCGACCTGGCCCGGCATCTCGCCGCCGTGGAACCGCTGCTCGCCCCGTTCGAGGCGAGCTACATGATCGTTGCTGCTCGTCTGCTGCGGGTGCTGATGCTGGCCCAGCAGATCCGATCGGGGCACCGGCAGCCGAGCACCGATCGCCCGCTGGCGGGGAATCCGCCGGCCGAGAACGCGCCGGCCCAGGACCCGCCGACGGGGAATCCGCCGGCTGGGGACGCGCCAGCCGGGGATCCGCGCGAGGAACTGGACGAGATGATCGTCTGGCTGTCCGGCCGGGCGGCCGACGCTCCGGTCAACTTCCTGCACGTGCTGTATCTGGCGCAGGCGGAACAGGCCTGGGCCATCGGCGACTTCCAGCGCGCCTCCTACATGTTCGACGCGGCGCACAGGGAGGCCATCTCGCGGTCCCGGCCCTGGCACCTCGCGCTGATCCTGGAGGAGGCTGCCCGTTTCTACCTGGGTCACGGGCTGGAGGTCGCGGGTCGGCTGCTCCTGGTCGGAACCCGCCGGGTCTACGCGGGCTGGGGCGCCACCGCGAAGGTCAACCAGCTCGACTGGGGCAGCCCAGGCCTGCGGTCCGGGCCGCCGGCAGAGGAACTGCTCGTCGGGGGCCCGCGGAAGCGGGCGGGCGGGCGCTCGCTCGTCACGACGGGCACCATCGACCTGCGGGGCATCGTCGCCGCGTCCCGGGCGCTCAGCTCGGAGACGAGCGTGGCGGGCCTGCGGGCCGCGGTCGTGGGGATCCTCTCGGAGATGACCGGGGCGACCGACGTCCACCTGCTGCTGCGTGACGAGGAGCGGGAGGCCTGGACGGTGACCACCGACGCCGGTCCGGCGATCTCCCTGCGGGAGGCGGGCCAGCGCCATCTCCTGCCACCGTCCGTCGTCTGGTACGCGGAACGGACCGGTGAGCCGGTTGTCGTCACCGACGTCGCGACCGACGACCGGTTCCGCCGCGACCCGTGCTTCTGCCCGCAGGACCGTTGCTCGCTGCTCGCCGTACCCATCTCGACCCGCGGCCGGCTCCGGGCGATGCTGCTGCTGGAGAACCGCATGATCAGTCATGCCTTCTCCGCGGACCGCCTCGAAGGGATCATGCTCGTCGCCGGCCAGCTGGCGGTCTCGCTCGACAACGCACTCATGTACGCGTCGCTCGAACGCAAGGTGGAGCAGCGCACCCAGCAGCTCGCCGCCGCGAACCGGCAGCTGAAGCAGCTGTCGGTGACCGACCCGTTGACGGGGCTCGCGAACCGCCGGCGGCTGGACGAGATCCTCGACCACGAATGGCGCCAGGCCCGGCGGCGCGGGACCCCCATCGCCCTCGCGATGGTCGACATCGACCATTTCAAGCTTTACAATGATCATTTCGGGCACGGCGCCGGGGACCACTGCCTGCGACTGGTCGCCCGCTGTGTCGCCGGGAGCCTGCAGGATCCACTGATCGCCGCACGCTACGGCGGCGAGGAGTTCGCCGTCGTCATGCCCGACACCGATGCCGCCGGCGCCGCCCGGCTGGCCCGGCACATCTGCGCGGCCGTCGAGGCGCTGGCCGAGCCGCACCCGCGGGTCGCCACCCGGGTGGTGACGGTGAGCATCGGCACGACGGCGCTCGTTCCCACCTCGCGGGACGACCTCGCGGGATTCGTCGAATGTGCCGACGCGGCGCTCTACCGCGCGAAGCGAGGCGGCCGCAACCGGGCCGAGGTGGTGCTGACCCGCCCGTGCCTGGCGGCGGTCAGTACATCATCCGCGGGTCCAGGTAGTGCTTGAACTCCAGCAGGTTGTCCGCGGGGTCGCGCAGCACGAGCGTCTGGTGCTCCTCCGCGAGGCCTTCGAAGCGGATGCTCGTGGGCCCGAACACGGGAATCCCGCGGAGCTCGACCAGGCGCAGCAGCCGCTCGAAGTCGGCGGCCTGGCGGAACGTCACGCCGAAATGGCGTGGGTACAGCCCGGGGGGCGCCGCCGCGGCCGGCCGCTCGACCAGATGGCAGACCACCTGGTCGCCGAAGAAGTCCAGGGTGATCCGGTCGGGATAGCGCCGGGCCAGCTTGCAGCCGAGCCGGCCGACGTAGAACTCGACGGCCTCGGCCAGGTCGTAGACCGGAATGGCGAGGTGGAAGGTGTCGCCGCTGTCACGCATGAGTGTCAGGCCCCCGCGCCGACGTCGAGCATCGTGTCGGAGCGCAGCCCCAGCCGCAGCGTCTCCAGGGCGATCACCTCGGCCGGCGCGATGTTGCCGAGGTTGACCTCCGTCCCGACCCGGCGCACGAAATAGGTCTGCAGGGTCCTGGTCGGCGCCTCGAAGAGGAGACGATCGACCGGGAACCCCGCGTCGAGAATGTCCTCGATCAGCCCGAAACGCAGCCGGCCGTCCGGCCGGCAGATCCCGCTGCTTCCACTTTCCCGGGCCTCTGCGATGACAAGCTCCGCACCTGCGTCCAGATCCGCGTGAATACAGTCGATCCAGCGCGACGGGGAGAGCCGTTCGGAGCGCTCACCGTCCTTGAAACCCACCTCGCTCAGCACGGTGAAATCGCCGGCCAGCTTCCGGATGAAAGCGCACTTCTCCTGGTTGGACAGGTCGATCGTTCCGTTCGAGACCTCGACATGACTACAGGAGTGGACGTGGCAGAACTCCCGGAAGTCCTCGAAGCGGTTCTGCATGACATGCTTCTCGAACAGCGTCCCACCGAAGAAGTAACCTATTCCGAGCGATCGCAGTGTCTCGGTCTTGCGGTCGAGGTCGGCGGTGACGACGGACGTCCCCCAGCCGAACTTGACCAGGTCGACCAGGTCCGCGGCGCTGGCCACCGCATCCTGGAAGTAGCCAGTCGGAAGACCGTTGTCAATCACCATCGTGATGCCTCGGGTACGAGGTCTCACCTGCCGCGAGGGAAGTGCAAGCGCGGTCCGAGACATGGTTCCTCCTTCGCCGGTCCGTCGAGCCAGACCTTCGCCCCGGGAGATTAAGAAACCCTGAAGGAAGCATTCAGGCCGGCCACGTGTAGCGCATGACACCAGCCACGAGAAGACAGTCACACAGAATCTGACAGGTTTATCCCGACCTTCATATGGCGCCCACAGGACGAGCACAGTGGGCCCACAGAAAGAATCAGAATGGTCTGGGCAATGACGAGGCGCACGGATGGGACAGCCGGCGACGACCCCGGGGCCGCGGATGACCAGGCCGGCATCCGGCCCCTGATCAACTGGATCGACGAACGCGCACGAAACGGCGCGGACCGCGTTTACCTGCACGCCGCGCGCACCGGGCGCCAGGTCACCTACCGACAGCTGGCCGACTCCGTCCGCCGATGGTGGCACGTGTTCGACCAGCACGGTGCCGGCCCGGGCAGCCGCATCGCCCTGGTGGTGGCGGACCCGATGGACTTCGCCGTCGCCTATCTGGCCATCGTCGCCGGCGACCGGTGTGCCGCTCCGGTGCCGGCCGGGGCCCCGGACCTGACCGAACGGCTGGCCGGCCTCGAGCCCGACCTGATCGTCACGGCATCCGGGGTCACGACACCCAGTCGAGCGGAGTCCGGGGTCACGGCGCCCGGCCGAACGGAATCCGGCTCGGGCCGCCTGGCCTCCGTCGCCGCGCTCCCGGGTACGGGCGGTGTCCTGCTGGCCAGCTCCGGGACCACCGGCACGCCCAAACAGGTGTTCCTGGACGGCGGTCGTCTCCTCCACGTCGCGACCGAGATCGCCCGTCATCACCGGTTGACGCCTGCCGACATCGGCTACAACCCGCTCCCCCTGGTTCATGTGAACGCGGAGGTCGTCGGCCTGCTCGCCACCCTGGTCGCCGGCGGCGAACTGGTGCTCGACGCACGCTTCCACCGGCAGGGCTTCTGGAACCTGATCCAGAACCACGCCGTCACCTGGATCAACGCGGTCCCGGCGATTCTGGCCGTTCTGGCGCGGCAGCCGGCCCCGAGCGCCGCACAGACCCGGACGGTGCGGTTCGTCCGGTCCGCTTCCGCCCCGTTGCCGGTCGCCGTGCTGGGGGCGTTCGAGACCTCCACCGGGCTGCCCGTGATCGAGACCTACGGCATGACCGAGGCGGCGAGCCAGATCGCGGCGAACCCGCTCGACGGCCGGCGACGTCCAGGGTCGGTCGGCCGCGCCGTCGGGACGCAGATCCGGATCGTCGACCGGCAGGGGCGCCACTGCCCGTGCGGGACGACCGGTCAGGTGCAGATCCGCGGCGGCGGGGTGATCTCCGCCTACGCGACCGAGGCCGGCAACGACCGGTTCCGCGCGGGCGGCTGGCTCGACACCGGCGATCTCGGCCGGCTCGACGAGGACGGCTATCTCTACCTGGCCGGCCGTCGCGACGACGTCATCAACCGGGGTGGGGAGAAGATCTTCCCCCGCGAGGTGGAGGAGGTGCTGCTCGCGGACCCCCGGGTCACCTCAGCCGTGGTCTTCGGGCTGCCGCACGCCGTCCTGGGCCGGATACCCGTCGCCCAGGTCGTGCTCGCCGACCGCACCGCCGCGCCCGATCACACCGCCGACAGCGCCTCGGGGCGGGCCACAGGACGGACCGTGGCGCCGACGCGGAACGGCGCCGACGAGGTCGCATCGACCCGCGAGCTGCTGGCCGACCTGTCCAGCCGGTGCGCCACGCGGCTGGAACGGCACAAGCGCCCCGTCCGGATCGAGGTCGTCGACGACCTGCCGGTCGGGCCGACCGGCAAGGTGCTGCGCCACCTGCTCGACCTCCCCGAGCCCGACCGCGGCCACGCGGCCGGTGACGGCCGCGGCGTGGCGTGACACTCGCGCCCAGCCCCGCGGAGCATGCTCCCGGCGGCACCCTGAACAGCACCTTTAGCGGCACTGCAGGCAGCACGGCAGGCAGCACGGCAGGCAGCAGGTCGGACAGTGCTCCGGCCGGCGGCGGCCGTCACGTCCACGAGGCCGATGTCGTCCGCGTGCTGACCTTCATCGCGGTGATCGGCGTGCACGCGACCGGCGGGACCGTCGACAACGGCAGCTATTCGGGCAACGCGGCCCTGATGCTGCTGCACTTCACCCGGGAGGCGTTCTTCGTCCTCACCGGCTTCGTGCTCGTCCACAGCTACGCGTCGCGGCCGCCGCGCGGCGCGGGTCTGCGCCGTTTCTGGTTGCGGCGGCTGCTGCTGGTCGGCGTGCCCTATGCCGTGTGGACGGCGGTGTACGGCGCGTCGGCGGTGGTCAGCCGGGCGGAGACGGACGGCTTCCGCGCCGGCCTCGGCGAGTTCAGCCAGCTACTGATCAGCGGCGACGCGCATTACCACCTCTACTTCCTGCTGGTCTCCCTGCAGGTCTACCTGGTGTTGCCGCTGTTGCTCGCGCTCGTCCGCCACGCCCGCCGCGCGTTGGGCTGGGTGCTGGCCGGCAGTGCCGTGCTGCAGTTCGGCATCCTGCAGGAGATCCAGTACGGCCCGCCGCGGCACGGAATTCTCGGCTGGTTGCGTGAGAACTGCCACGCGCTGCTGCCGACATACCAGTTCTGGGTCGTGCTGGGTGCGGTGGCGGCCATGCGGCTGGACGCCGTGCGGGCCTGGACGGGCCGGCACCGGGGGCTCGTCGCGCTGATCGTGCTGGGCGGCGCCGGGGCGGCCACCGGGTGGTACGCCGCCGTCGTGCGCAGCGGCCGCCCGCCCGCGTTCGCCTCGTCGGTGTTCCAGCCGGTGATGATCGTGTGGGGCACGGCGATCGTGGTCGGTCTTTTCACCGCCGGCCAGCTGTGGGATGCCCGGCGGATCGCCGCATCGCCGCCGGACCGGCTGCTGCGGGTCGGCTCCGAGTTGTCCTTCGGTGTCTACCTCGTTCATCCGATCTTCGTGGACACGCTCGTCGACTCGCTCCGCGACAGGCTTCCCGTGCCCCTGTCCACGCTGATCATCATGGTGGTCGCGCTGGCCGCGTCGACAGCCCTGGTCGCCCTCGCCCGCCGCACCCCGTTGAGCCTGGTGGTGTCCGGCCGTCCGATGCGCCGCCAACCGGCCCAGAACGGCGATCCGGCGGCTCGCGCGACCCCCGCCCGCGTAGCCTCGACAGTCCCGGCACCCAACGTAACGATCGGGTCACGGCCGATCGGTGACGCGAAGGAGGTCCGCGAGGGATGAGCATCCTCGAAGGTTCGGACGGGGCCCTGCCACCGCTCGGGCCACGGCATCCCGCTGACTTCGACGTCTTCTATCAGGGCACCCCACCGTGGGACATCGGCCGCCCCCAGGCCGCCTTCCAGGCGCTCGCGGACGCTGGCCAACTGCGCGGGCGAGTCCTCGACGTCGGATGTGGCACCGGTGAGCACGCCCTGCTCGCCGCCGGCCTCGGGCTCGACGTGGTCGGCGTCGACACCTCCGCGCTCGCGATCGAGCGAGCCAAGGCCAAGGCCGCCGAGCGGGGCCTGCGCGCCCGGTTCCGGGTCGAGGACGCGCTGCGGCTGGCCGAACTGCGGGAGCGGTTCGACACGGTGCTCGACTGCGGGCTGTTCCACGTGCTGACGGACGAGGACCGCAAGGCCTTCGTCCGGGCCCTGCACTCCGTCATCCACCCAGGTGGCCACTACTACATGCTGTGCTTCAGCGACCAGGTTCCCGGTGACATCGGCCCCCGCCGGATCAGCCAGGACGAGATCCGGAGCAGCTTCGCCGACGGCTGGCAGGTCGACGCGGTGGAACCGGCCACCCTCGAGATCACGTTCGACACGATGGGCGTCTCCGCCTGGCTGGCCTCGATCACCCGAAGCTGAAGCACCCGCAGTTGGAGCACCCGCAGTTGGAGCACCCGGAGCCGAGCACGCGGAATCCCACCGCCGAGAGCCCTGCGGATACCGCCGGCATCCCCACCGGGCCGACACCGTTCCCCACCAGCAGCGAAACGCTCCGGAAAGAAAAGGGGAACATCTAGGACGATCGCGGCAGTTCGCCTAAAACCGCACTTCCACCAGGTCACGAAGGCCACCATGCTCCTGGGGAGAATCTTCCCTGAGGAGCAGAACACCTGTGGCAAAACTCAGCGCACGCCGCCTGATCACGGCGGCGAGCCTGCCGGCTATGGTCGCGGCCACCCTGACGGCCCTTCCCAGTCCCGCGAACGCGCTCTCGGCCGACGTCGTCGTCTCCGCCGTCTACGGCGGAGGCGGCAACTCGGGCGCGACCATCAAGAACGACTTCATCGAACTTGCGAACCTCACGGCGAGCCCGATCAGCGTCGAGGGCTGGTCCGTCCAGTACGCCTCGGCGGCGGGTGCCGTCTTCCAGATGACCGCCCTGCACGGCTCGATCCCGGCCGGCGGCCGGTATCTGGTCCAGCAGGCCGCCGGCGCAGCCGGCACGCTCAGCCTGCCGACCCCCGACGCGACGGGCAGCATCCCGATGTCGGCGACCTCCGGCGTCGTCGCCCTGGTCACGAACACCATCCCGCTGGTCGGCTGCGGCATCTCCTGCTCCACCGCGCCGAACGTCAAGGACCTCGTCGGCTACGGCGCCACCGCCAACGTCGAGACCCTCGCCGCGCCCGGGCTGACCAACACCACCGCGGGCGCCCGCAGTGGCTCCCTGGTCGACACCGACAACAACTCGGTCGACTTCACCTCGGGCGTGCCGAAGGCCACCAACACGGCCGGCACCACCGTGACCGCCACCGACGACCCGGACGGCGGACCGACCGGCCCGACCCCCGGCAGCACCCGAATCCACGACATCCAGGGCAGCGGCCGGATCTCCCCGATCGTCGGCCAGAGCGTCACCAACGTGCCCGGCATCGTGACCGCCGTCCGCACCACCGGCAGCTCCCGCGGCTACTGGATGCAGGACCCGACGGCCGACGCCGACCCGCTGACCAGCGAAGGCATCTTCGTCTTCACGGGCAGCACCTCACCCGCCGTCGCCATCGGCGACTCGGTGCTGACCACCGGCCGGGTCACCGAGTACCGCCCCGCCGCCGGCGCGCAGGCGCTCACCGAGCTCGGCGGACCGATCGCCACCAGCAAGCTGAGCAGCGGCAACGCGCTTCCCGCGCCGATCCCCGTCAGCTTCCCCGACACCTTCACCAAGACGGGCTCCCTCGAGGCCCAGCCGCTTGAGCCGAGCTCCTACGTGCTCGACTGGCTGGAGGTCCACGAGGGCATGCGGGTCACCGTCGCCCAGGACACCCGCCTCATCAGCCCGGTGGACACCGAGTTCGGCGAGCTGTGGGTCACCCTGAAGCCGACCCAGAACCAGACCCCGCGCGGCGGTTCGGCGTACGTCTCCTACGACGACCCCAACAGCGGCCGACTGATGCTGCAGGCCCTGGACGGCGCCCCCGCCGCGAACGTCGGCTCCACCCTCGCGGCCGGTTCGGTCGGCGTCGTCGACTACCAGTCGTTCGGCGGGTACGTCATCCAGACCACCACCCTCGGCACCATCACCGACGGCGGCCTCAAGCGGCAGAAGGTCACCCCGCCGAAGAAGACCGGCGACCTGTCGATCGCCACCTACAACGTCGAGAACCTCACCGCCGGTGACTCCGACGCCAAGTTCGCGCGGCTGGCCGAGGCCGTCGTCGTGAACCTCGGCAAGCCCGACATCCTCGCCCTGGAGGAGATCCAGGACAACAACGGCACGGTCAACGACGGCGTCGTCGCCGCCGACCAGACCGTCGCCAAGTTCATCGCGGCGATCGTGGCCGCCGGCGGCCCGACCTACGACTGGCGTTCGATCAACCCGAACGACGGCACGGACGGCGGCGCCCCGGGTGGCAACATCCGCCAGGTGTTCCTGTTCAACCCGGCCCGGACGACCTTCGTCGACCGCGCCGGCGGCGACGCGAACACGGCCGTGAGCGTGCTCAAGGTGCGCCCGACCAGCAACCAGATCTACCTGTCGGCGTCGCCGGGCCGCATCAACCCGACGAGCTCCGCGTGGAGCACCAGCCGCAAGCCGCTGGTCGGCGAGTTCCTGTACGACGGGGACAAGCAGCTGTTCGTCGTCGCCAACCACTTCAACAGCAAGGGCGGCGACTACCCGCTCACCGCCGCGGTGCAGCCGCCGGCCCGCAGCTCCGAGACCCAGCGGACCAGCCAGGCGACCGAGGTCCGCAACTTCGTCGCCGACCTGGCCGCCAAGAGCGGCAACACCGCTCGCGTGGTCGTGCTCGGTGACATCAACGACTACCAGTTCAGCCCGACCCTGGCGACGCTGACCGACAACGGTGCGCTGCTCAAGCCGCTGATCAACGACCTGCCCGTGAACGAGCGGTACAGCTACGTGTTCGACGGCAACTCGCAGACGCTGGACCACATCCTGATCAGCCCGACCATCAAGGGCTACTCCTACGGTGTGGTGCACATCAACGCCGAGTTCTCCGACCAGGCCAGCGACCACGACCCGCAGATCATCCGGATCCTGACCGGATGTGGCTCCGAGCCGCTTCCCGACCGCTGCCGCCCCGGCAGCCCCGTGGTGGACGTCCCGTAACGCTGATGGACGTCGAGTAACACCCACTCGCAGCAGGGCAGTGCGTGCGAAGGCGCCCGTCCCCCTCACCGGGGGCGGGCGCCTTCGCGTCTCACGGGCGAAGGGGCACCGGCGCCTGGCCTACCCGGCCGCGGCGGCGGTCCCGCACCAGCAGCAACGCGGAGACGACCGCGACCAGCGCGACGGCGGCCAGGACCCGGCCCGTGCCGTACTCCGCGTGGCGGGTCGAGCCACCGTCGCCCACTGCGGTGAGGAACACCGTCCCGACGCCGGCCACGCCGACGACCTGCCCGAGCTGCATCAGGGTCAGCAGCAGCCCACTCGCGTCGGCCGCGTCGGAGAGTGCCACCCCCTCGAGCGCCACCGACATGATGATCGACATGACTCCCAGCCCGAACCCGATCAGCGCGGTCAGCAGCTCGTAGCCCACGCCGCCACCGGCGAGCGGGCCGACGAACAGGTAGGCCACGGCGGCGACGGCGAACCCGGCCGGAATCAGGTTCGCGTGCCACCGCGCCGGGACCCGCTGCCAGCTGAGCCCGACCGCCCCGAACGCCACGACGCACGGGACGAACGCCAGACCCGACTTCAGCGCGCTCATCCCGAGGTCGCCCTGCAGGTGCAGCGTGGTCGTGAACAGGAAGCCGGCCCACGTCGCGGGCGCCAGCAGCAGCATGGCCGCGGCGGGGCGAAGCCCGGGAGCGCGCAGCATGCGCACCGACAGCAGCGGACGTCGGTCGCGGGCGGCAAGGCCACGCTCCACCCACACGAAGAGCGCGAACACCACGACGCTCGCGGCCAGGCAGGCCCAGGTCCAGGCCGGCCAGCCCGCCTCGTGCCCCAGGATCAGCGGCATCACGAAGAGCAGGACGGCCGCGCCGAGTACGACGAGGCCGAGCAGGTCGAGGTCGACGTCGCCCTCCGGCTCATCCGGCGGGATGACTCGCGGGCCGGCGACCATCAGCGCCAGGCCGACGGGCACGTTCACCAGGAAGACCGTCCGCCAGCCGGCGCCGAACAGATCCAGGCTGACCAGCAGGCCGCCCGCCACCTGCCCGGCGACGACACCGCCGGCGATCATCGCGGAGAAGAAGCCCAGCGCGCGCAGCCGTGCCTCACCGGTGAAGTTCCGCTGGATCAGGCTCATGGTCTGCGGCGTCATCAGGGCCGCGCTGGCACCCTGCAGGAAGCGGAAGACGATCAGTGACGTCGTGCCCGGTGCGAGACCGCACGCCAACGACGTCAGGGTGAAACTGACCAGGCCCAGGTGGAAGGCCCGGCGATGGCCGAGCACTCCACCGAGCCGGGCACCGGTGATCAGCAGCACCGAGTAGGCCACAGCGTAGCCCGCGACCACCAGCTGCAGCCCGGCTCCGGAGACGTCCAGGTCCGCCCGCAACGTCGGCAGGGCGACGTTCACGATGCTGTTGTCGAGCACGGACATGAACTGGCCGAGGAGAAGGACGGCGAGCAGCGCATGCCCGGACCGGTGAGGCACGGCTGGCCCGCGCCGGTTCTCGGTGGCGGGTATCCGTAGTGCATTGACCATGCGGAACAGCCTGGATGTGTTCGGATACCGGTAACGAGAGCCCCGTGATACTGGTACTGCCAGCACCTGGCACACCTGGCGCGGGCCCGGCACTCTGGAACCGTGACGATGGCCCAGCCCAGTCCCCGGCCGGCGCCGGCTGCTCCGCCGCCTCCAGCGGCCCCGGCAGCAGTGACCCCCGTGGCAGCGGTGACCCCGATCAGGCCGCGGGCCGGGCGGCGGCGTTCCGATCTCGCCCTCTTCCTGCGCAGCCGACGCGAACGCATCACACCCGATGACGTCGGCATGCCGCCGGGGCCCCGCCGTCGCACCCCGGGGCTGCGGCGGGAGGAGGTCGCCCAGCTCGCGGGGGTCGGCGTCACCTGGTACACCTGGCTGGAGCAGGGGCGGCCCATCAACGCGAGCCCCCAGGTACTCGACGCGGTGGCCCGCACGCTGCGCCTCGGCTCGGCCGAGCGCGAGCACCTCTACCGGCTGGCCGACACGCCACAACCGCATCCCGGGCCGGACGAGGAGGCCACCGGCATTCCGCCGGACATCCGCACGATCCTCGACAGCCTCGACCCGTTGCCGGCGGCGCTGGTCAACGCCCGGTCCGACGTCCTCGGCTTCAACTCCACCTTCGCACTGATGGCCCCGTGCCTTGTGAACGCGCCAGTGGACGAGCGCAATTCCGTCTGGTTCACGTTCACCGCCCCGCCCGCGTGCAGGCCCATCGTGCACAGCGCGGAGCTGGCCGCGGAGCATGCGGGAATCTTCCGGTATCGATACAGCCAGCATCTCGGCGAACCCGGATGGCAGGAGTTCGTCCACCGGCTGAGCGCGGCGAGCCCCGATTTCGCTCGGCTCTGGGCCAGTCACGACGTGGTCCCGCCACGGCCGTGCAACAAGATCTTCCGATATCCGGGAATCCCGGACATCGCGACCCGCTCCACGAACCTCGAGCTTTCGTACCAGCCCGGAACGCGAGTGATCGTCTACACCCCCGTCGACGACGAGGGCCGCGCGGGTATCGCCTGGCTCCGCGAGCATCCCGAGGCCACCACCGCGCACCACAGGCACTGACCTCGGCGTCCGTCCAAACCCCTCCGCCTCTCTACTTCTCAGCCCCTCAGCCCGGCCGCTCGGCTTCACGGGACTTGCGGGGAATTGAGAATTTCGGTCGCCAGCGAGCCTGCCGCGCAATGGCGCCAATAAAGATCATTAGCTCGTCGTGCGGGTGGCGTTCACCCTCCAGAAACGCGACTTGCCTCCCGAGCGCGGTGGCCCGGCAGGGCGAGTCCGAAGCGTGAAGGATGTTGGTCGTTCCGACAACCGGAATCCTTCACGTTTGCGGATTGCCCGGCACCCCTGGACCCCTTTTGCCGTTATTGAGGTCAATTGCCTGCGCTGTGCGGCGGGGTGGGATCCCCCGCTGGGTGGCCATGCGGCGGGTGGCCATGCGGCGGGTGGCCGTGCGGCGGGTGGCCGTGCGGCGGGTGGCCATGCGGCGGGTGGCCGTGCGGCGGGCGGTGGGCGGCCATGCGGCGGGCGGGTACGGACCGCCAGGCCGATGTCAGTGGCCCCAAGTCCACCGCTCCTCCAGTGACCCCGAGTCCACCGCACCTCGGGGTTTTGCTACACGCTCCAGCGCGACGAAAGGCCTCAGATCTTCGGGCTCGTCTCATCGGGATCAGGGGTCCAGCCGCGTTGGTGGAGAGCGAGCCGTACCTGCGCGGCCACGTGCTCGGGATCCAGGCGGAGTAACCAGGTCGGGAACCTGAGCACGAGCCGGTCGTCGAGGACGCCCAGGTTCTGCCGGGCGAGATCGTCCCACCACTGGCGGGGTTCCCGATGGGCGGCGCCATCGATCTCCACCCAGACCCGCCACGGCTCGTACCAGACGTCGAGATACCGGCGGCCGTCGAGGTTGACGGTGGCCTGCCGTTGCGCGGCCGGCAGGCCGTAGCGCCGCTCGATACGCCGGTAGACGATCTCGGCGACCGAGTGGGCACCGTCGGCCAGATCGTCGAGCGTGTCACGGATGAGTGCTCGCCGCCGCAGCGTCGACCGCTGTTCCAGGGCCGGACGGAGCTGCTCGACCGTGACGAGCCGCTGCCCGACTGCGCTGGCCAGCACGGCGCGGGCGTCGTCGTCCCTCGCGGCCCAGCTCGCCATGTCGACAACCGAGCGTGGCAGCCGGGTTCGCCGGGGCGCCCTGGTCGGATGGACGTCCTGTTCGCCGAGGTGGGCCGCCCGACGGATGGCGATGCCAGGCCTGGTGACACGTGGTCGGTGGGTCGGGACGAGCACGTGGACAACGGTCGACGCATGGCCACGCAGGCCGTCGGGAGCGGCGGCCGTCGCCCCGGCCAGCGCCGCGCCGGGGCCGGCGACCGCCAGCGCGCACCACTCCCGCTGCCGTTCGGTCACCGGGCCGGAGTGGGTGATGGCCACGCCCGCGAACGGTTGTTGCCATCGGCCGGACGACACCCGCCAGCGCAGTTCGGCCCGGGTCATTCCACCCGCGAGTGCCACCGCGACCGTGATGACACCATCCTGCTCCTCGGCAACCACCTGCCACGGGAGCGGGGACGCTTCTACTGACGTCGGTGACACCACTCCACAATCACCGAGAATTCCCGATCGCGCCCATCATCCCCGAAGCTGTGGAAAACGAATCCGCACGCCGACATTGTGGATAACCCCATCCCCCGACCGCCACCAGACAGAAGATCGAAGGATCTTGGTCGTCAGGCAGCGCGAAAAAATCCCGAGGAGCGGTGGACTTGGGGCCACTGACATCGGCCTGGCGGTCCGTACCCGCCCGCCGCATGGCCGCCCACCGCCCGCCGCACGGCCACCCGCCGCATGGCCACCCAGCGGGGGATCCCACCCCGCCGCACAGCGCAGACAATTGACCTCAATAACGACAAAAGGGGTCCAGGGGTGCCGGGCAATCCGCAAACGTGAAGGATTCCGGTTGTCGGAACGACCAACATCCTTCACGCTTCGGACTCGCCCTGCCGGGCCACCGCGCTCGGGAGGCAAGTCGCGTTTCTGGAGGGTGAACGCCACCCGCACGACGAGCTAATGATCTTTATTGGCGCCATTGTGCGACAGAACCGCGCTGTGTGCGATTTCAGGCAGCCGCCAGCAGCGCCCGCCGCCGCAGGGTCTCACCGGTGGCCGAGTCGAACAGGTGCAGGCGGTCGACGGCGGCGTAGAGCCGAAGCTTGCCGCCGCTGGTGACGGGCGTCCGCGGGTCCAGCGCGGCGGTGAAACGGCAGGTCTCCGGGCTGGTCGGCGGGCCCGACGGCACCGCCCCGTGGGCGAGGGTCTCGGTGCCGAGGCGTTCGATCAGGTCGACCTCGACGTCGAAGATCAACGCCGGGTCGGCCGGGGGCTCGGTCTGGACGTCGTGCGGCCGCACGCCGATGGTCACCTCGGTACCCGTCGGCGCGGCCAGGCCCGCACGGATGGCGGCCGGAACCTCCACGGTCTGGTCGCCGACCCGCAGCTCGAGCGAGCCGGTGCCGGGCGACTCCGACAGCAGCCCCGGGACGAGGTTCGTCGGCGGGCTGCCGATGAACGTGGCGACGAAGACGTTCGCCGGGTGGCTGAACAGCTCGTCCGGTGTGCCGAGCTGCTGCAGGCGCCCGTCGTGCAGCACCGCGATGCGGTCCGCCATCGTCATCGCCTCGGTCTGGTCGTGGGTGACGTAGAGCGTCGTCGTGCCCAGTGAGCGCTGCAGGCGGGCGATCTCGCCGCGGACGCGTACCCGCAGCTTGGCGTCGAGGTTCGACAGCGGTTCGTCCATCAGGAAGGCGCGGGGCTGGCGGACGATCGCGCGCCCCATCGCGACGCGCTGGCGCTGGCCGCCGGACAGTGCCTTCGGACGCCGGTCGAGCAGGTCGGTGAGCCCGAGGATCTCGGCCGCGGCGGTGACCCGCCGGTCGCGTTCGGCGCGGTCGACCTTGGCCAGCCGCAGGGCGAACTCCATGTTCCGCCGCACGGTCATGTTCGGGTAGAGGGCGTAGTTCTGGAAGACCATCGCGAGATCACGGTCCGCCGGCGGGACGTCGGTGACGTCCCTACCGCCGACGAGGACCTGACCGGCGGTCGGCGCGAGCAGACCGGCGACGATCCGCAACGCGGTCGTCTTCCCGCTGCCGGACGGACCGATGAGGACCAGGAACTCCCCGTCCTCGACCACGAGGTTGAGCGATTCCAGGGTCGGCCGGTCGTCGTAGGTCAGGGTGACGTCACGCAACTCGATCGTGGACATGGGGCTCCCTCTTCCCTTGGACGCTGACGCTCAGCGCTGCCCGCACAGGACACAAACCCACGCGCTGGACACAGCCCGCGCAGGGCACGGCCGACGCAGGACGCAGCGCGGCCACGGCGCGCGACCGGCCGTGGTGGACGTTCGGAGAGGGAGGTTCCGACGCCCTTGTCGACGCACCGAGGCCCCAGATTCGCACGAGCGGTCTGGCCCGTCCAGAGCTTCGGCGACACTCGACACCAACTCCTTCAAGTAGTCATGCGGACACAGAAAGTTTTATGTACATCCACCAGTGACCAATACTTGACAGCGACGTAACCGGGGCCCACAGTTTCGAAGCCATGAGAGCGCTCACACGCGATCAGTGCGGTGAGTGTGAAGCCAGAGGGAGGGCTTCATGAGGGCACGGCAGGGCCGCCTTATGGCCATGGCCGGGACGGCCGTCCTGGCCATGGTCTTATCCACCACCAGCGCCTGCGGAGGCGACGACGGAGGGAAGACCAAGCTCACCATCAACACGTTCGGCGTCTTCGGGTACACGGACCTGTACAGGGAGTTCGAGGCCAGCCACCCCGACGTCGAGATCGTCGAGACCGTCAGCGAGTACAACGACCATCACAACAACCTGGTGAACCACCTGGCGGCCGGCTCCGGCGCCGCCGACGTCGAGGCGGTCGACGAGGGGTTCATCGCGCAGCTGAAGGCGACGCCGGAGCAGTTCGTCAACCTGAACGACCTGGGCGCGAGTGATCGGGAGTCCGACTACCCCGCGTTCAAGTGGTCGGCGTCGCTGTCCGCTGACGGCAGGACCCAGATCGGTCTCGGCACCGACGTCGGTGGGCTCGCGATGTGCTATCGCACCGACCTGCTCGAGGCCGCCGGCCTGCCCAGCGACCCGGCGGCGGTCAGCGCGCTCTGGCCGACCTGGGACGCCTACTTCAAGACCGGCCGTGACTTCGCGGCGAAGAACACCGGGGTGAAGTTCTTCGACGCCGGCACCAACATCTACAACGCGCAGATCTTCCAGCTCGACGAAAGCTACTACGCCACCGGGACGTCCGATGTGATCGTCGGGTCGAACCCCAAGGTCAAGACCGCTTTCGACGCGACCGCGAAGGCCATCTCGGACGGTCTGTCCGCTGGCCTGGTCGCCTTCGAGGACGAGTGGGTCACGGCGATGAAGGAAGGCACCTTCGCGACGATCACCTGCCCGGCCTGGATGCAGGGCTACATCAAGGAGAACGCGCCGGAGACGGCCGGGAAGTGGAACATCGCCGAGATTCCCGGGGGCAGCGGCAACTGGGGCGGCTCCTGGCTGACCATTCCGGCGCAGAGCGACCACAAGGACCTGGCCTACGAGCTGGTCTCCTTCCTGACCGCACCCGAGCAGCAGACCCGGATCTTCAAGGAGACGGGCAACTTCCCGTCCAGCGTCACCTCGATCAAGGACTCGGCGGTGCAGTCCTTCACCAACCCGTTCTTCGATGACGCCCCCACCGGGAAGATCTTCGGCGAGTCCGCGATCAGCCTGGAGCCGCAGTACCAGGGCTCGAAGCACGGGGCCATCCGCCAGGCGATGGAACACGGAATCCAGCGCATCGAGCAGGAGAACCAGGCCGCCGACAAGGCCTTCTCCGAATCGGTCGACGAGGCGGAACGCGCCGCCCGCTGAGACCTGAAACCCGCCGACCGTCAGCCCGACCAGCACCACCTCTAACAGCACCGTTCCGAACGGCACCGTCCCAGTCGGTGTCGTTCGGGACGGCGAACAGCCCGTGGGTCCTGTCAGCGGAAAGGAGGGAGCTCCCTATGACGATCGCGACCCCCGCGCACCCGGCGGAGACCGCGGCGGAAACCGCGGCAGCCGCGCGGGAGACGCCCCGGCGGCGGCGGAAGCCGCACACCACGTTCCGGCGCATCGGGCGCGCGACGGTCCCCTACTGGCTCATCGCCCCGTTCTTCGTCATCTTCACAGCCTTCGGGCTGTTCCCGATGCTCTACACCGCGTGGATCTCGCTCACGGACCGGGACATGCTCCGCCCCGGTGCCGCGAAGTTCATCGGCCTGGGGAACTACACCGACCTGTTCTCGGACGAGTTCTTCTGGAACGCGGTCGGCAACACCTTCCTGCTGATGGCGATGTCGTCGGTTCCCCAGCTGGCGTTCGCGCTGATCCTCGCGCACATCCTGAACACCCGGCTGCGGGCACGCACGCTGTTCCGGATGGGCGTCCTGCTGCCGAACATCACCTCGATCGTCGCGGTGACCATCGTGTTCAGCCAGATCTTCGGCCGCCAGTTCGGCCTCATCAGCTGGCTGCTGGACACGGTCGGCCTGGACCCGATCAACTGGCAGGCCGGCGAGTGGACGTCCAAGATCGCCATCGCGTCGATGGTCATCTGGCGGTGGACCGGCTACAACGCGCTGATCTACCTCGGCGCGATGCAGGCGATCCCCAAGGAGCATTTCGAAGCCGCCGCCATGGACGGAGCCAGCACCTGGCGCCAGCTGTGGCACATCACCCTGCCGGCGCTGCGCCCGACCATCGCGTTCACGGCACTCATCTCCGTGATCGGGCAGATACAGCTGTTCACCGAGCCGCTGTTGTTCGACAACTCGCCGGGCAGTGTCTCCGGCGGCAACAGCCACCAGTTCCAGACCCTGGCGCTGCTGCTCTACGAGGAGAGCTTCCGGCTGCACAACTTCGGTTACGGCTCCGCCATCGCCTGGGTGATGTTCCTGGTGACCATGGCGCTGGCCGCGGGCGCCTACTTCGTGACCCGTGGCACGTCCCGACTGACAGGGGGGTCCCGGTGACCGGCCCCACCCGCGTTTCAACCCGCCGTTCCACCCGCGGTTCCGGCGAGGGTTCCGGCCCGCTGCGCTATCCGCTCCTGTTCGCGGTCGTCATCATCTCCGCGTTCCCGGTGTACTGGACCTTCATGATCCCGTCCCGGACCAACGACGTGGTCGGCCAGCTGCCACCGCCGTTCCTACCCGGCGGGCACTTCTTCGAAAACGCCGCCCGGGTCTTCGACACGGTCAACTTCGGCAAGGCTCTGATGAACTCGGTCATCGTCGCCGGGTCCATCACCCTGAGCACTCTTCTGTTCTGTTCGCTGGCCGGTTTCGCGTTCGCCAAGCTGAACTTCCGCGGTCGCAACGCTCTGCTGCTCGTGGTGGTCTCCACCATGATGGTGCCGGTCCAGCTCGGCATCATCCCGCTCTATATCGAGATGCAGGAACTGGGCTGGGGGAACCGGCTGATCTCCGTCGTCCTGCCCACCGCGGTGACCGCTTTCGGGGTCGTCTTCATGCGGCAGAGCGTCATCCAGGCGGTGCCGGACGAACTGCTGGAAGCCGGCCGCATGGACGGCTGCGGGACGCTGCGGCTCTACTGGCATGTGGCGCTGCCGGCGCTGCGCCCGGCAATGGCCGTTCTCGGCCTGCTCACGTTCATGCAGGCGTGGAACGACTTCATGTGGCCGCTGATCGTGCTCAACGCCGAGAACCCGACCGTGCAGGTCGCGCTGAGCACGCTGGCGTCCGGTCACTACCGGGACAACACCCTGGTGCTGGCCGGCACCGCCCTCGGCACGATTCCCGTACTGGTCATATTCGCCCTGTTCGGCCGCCAGATCATCGGCGGAATCATGGAAGGCGCGGTCAAGGGTTGACGTCCTCCCCCGCCTGAAGGCGGGGGATTCCAACTCCTAGAAGGGATTCGCTCATGCGTTCCAGCGTGGGGCGCCGTTTCCTCTCCGGCCTGAAGGTCGGAGTATCCACGGCGCAAATCCGATGACCCACACCCCTGTTCGGACGGCAGACCCGGCGACGGCGGACCAACTGGCGACCGCAGACCAGCTGGCGACGCGGATCGCCGCCGGCCTGCCGGCGGGCTTCGTCTGGGGCGCCGCCACGGCCTCGTACCAGATCGAGGGCGCCTACGACGAGGACGGGCGGGGGCCGTCGATCTGGGACGTCTTCGCCCGCACCCCGGGCAAGGTCCGGGGCGGCGAGAACGGGGATGTCGCCACCGACCACTTCCACCGGTATCCCGAGGATGTCGCGCTGATGGCCCGGCTGGGGCTGAGCGCCTACCGGTTCTCCGTCGCGTGGCCGCGGGTCGTCCCGACCGGTTCGGGCCCGGTCAACCCGCGTGGGCTGGCCTTCTACGACCGGCTCGTCGACGAGCTGCTCGCCGCGGGCATCGACCCGTGGGTGACGCTCTACCACTGGGATCTGCCGCAGCCGTTGCAGGACGCCGGCGGCTGGCCGAACCGGGACACGGCCCTGCGCTTCGTCGACTACGCCGAGCATGTCGTCGGCGCGCTCGGGGACCGGGTCCGGCACTGGTCGACGCTCAACGAGCCGTGGTGCTCGGCGTTCGAGGGCCATCTGACCGGCCGGCACGCGCCCGGCGTCCAGGACGCCACCGCCGCCGTCCGCTCGGTGCACCATCTGCTGCTCGCCCACGGGCTGGGTGCGGCCGTGGTGCGCGAGCGCGGCGCCGGTGACGTCGGCGTGACCCTCAACCTGATCCCGGCCGAGCCGCCGCCCGGCCTCGAGGACATCGCCGGCGCGGACGACCCCGTCCGGCTGGTGGACGGGCAGCAGATCCGCCTCTGGCTCGACCCGATCCTGCACGGCACCTACCCCACCGACGTGATCGAGGACTTCGCCCGCGCCGGCGCGGAGCTGCCCATCCAGGACGGCGACCTGGACCGCATCTCCACCCCGGTGGACTGGATCGGCGTCAACTACTACGCGCCGCACATCGTGACGCCAGGGCCGGATCCGTCGCCGAAGCCGACACCGTTCGCCGGTGCCGACAACGTGACCAGGGTCGTCACCACGGACGACGTGACCGAGCTGGGCTGGCCGGTCCGTCCGGGCAGCTTCCTGGCGCTGCTGCACCGGCTCGGCGGCGACTATCCCGGGGTTCCCTTCTACATCCACGAGAACGGCGCCGCATACGCCGACACCGTGGCGGCGGACGGCACCGTGCACGACCCGGAACGCCTGCGGTATCTCGCGCGTCATCTCGATGTGGTCCGGCAGGCGACCCAGGACGGTGTTGATGTTCGGGGATACTTCGTCTGGTCACTGCTCGACAACTACGAATGGGCGGAGGGGTACCGGATGCGGTTCGGCGTCGTGCACGTCGACTTCGAAACGCTGACCCGTACGCCGAAGTCCAGCGGGCTGTGGTACTCGCGGCTCATCCGGGAGCACCGCGGGACGAACAGGTCGACCGACGGAAAAACGAACGGGAATCCGTGACCGCTGAACACACCGCCCCGGACGCGCCCGCCGCCGCCGTGCAGCAGCAGCGGCGGGCGCCGACCCTGGAGGCAGTCGCCGAACTCGCCGGGGTGTCCCGGGCGACGGTGTCCCGAGTGGTCAACGATTCGGAGCGGGTCTCCCCCGAGGCCCGCGACGCCGTCAACGCCGCCATCGCCGAGCTCGGCTACGTGCCCAACCGGGCCGCCCGCAGCCTCGTCACCCGTCGGACGGACACCATCGCGCTGATCATGCACGAGCGGTCGGACACCGTCTTCGCCGACCCGTTCTTCGCCAGCATGCTGCGGGGCGTGAACCACGCGCTGACCAGCACCGATCTCCAGCTGGTGCTGATTCAGATCCAGGGCGACCCGCAGCGTGACCGGGCCCTGCGCTACGTCGGCAACGGTCATGTCGACGGGGTGCTGCTGATCTCGCTGCACGGCGACGACGAGCTGGCCACCTCGGTCTCGAAGGCCGGGGTCCCGCTGGTGATGGCCGGCCGGCTGCTGACCGACGACCGGGTCGACTCGGTCGACGCCGACAACGTCGGTGGCGCACGGCGGGCGGTGCGCCACCTGGTCACGACCGGGCGGCGCGAGATCGCGACCATCGCCGGCCCGCAGGACATGAGCGTCGGTGTCGACCGCCTGCGCGGCTACACCGAGGAGGTGCAGGCGGCTGGCCTGCCCGGGTCGGCCGACTGGATCGCGACCGGCGACTTCACCGAGGCTGGTGGCCGGGCCGCCATGGAACGGCTGCTCGCCGCGCATCCGACGCTGGACGCCGTGTTCGCGGCCTCCGACCTGATGGCGCTGGGCGCGTTGCAGGCCCTGCGGGCCGCCGGGCGACGGATTCCCACCGACGTCGCCGTGGTCGGCTTCGACGACACCGCCCTCGCCCCGTACGCCGACCCGCCGCTGACGACGATCCGCCAGCCAGTGGAGCGGCTCGGTGAGGAGATGGTGCACCTGCTGCTGCGGCGCATCAACGACGGCGCCGGGGCTGGTTCCGGGGCCGGCGCGGACCCGTCCGCGGTCGTGCTCCCGACCGAGCTGGTCATCCGCTCCTCAGCCTGACCCTCCGGCCACCCGGCACACTTCGCCATGAAAAGGAACGAAACGCGCGTCCGCGCGTGCGCACTGGCACCAGGAATGGGCACGCTGACCGACCTTCGGCTGTTCCAGGGCTTCGCCGGCGTCCGTGATCACCCACCGCACGGCGGCCCACCTGGGATCCGGCACCGTCGCACAGCTCAGCAATTCACGCCAATAGCCGCAAACGGGACACCTGGCCACTTGACAATCCGCAAGGAATGAGGGTTTCGGTTGTTGTAGCAGCCGATATCCTCACTTCTTGCTAGGAAGCAGCAACACCAGCGGAAGCCCGACGCTCGGGACTCCGCGACGGGCTTCCGCCGTGGCACGAAGCGGACGGAGGCGACACCGACCTGACGAGGCCGATCTGACAACGCGGCGCCCGGGGGCATAGTCAGGGCAAGCTGAGTGTGAGGAGGCAGTGATGGCCGTCAGGGTCACTTCGGAGGAGGCCGTCATTCTGCGGGCGGTGGCGGCGCGTCAGGTTGAGTACCGCTGGCGGCGCGGGCCCTACTCGGATCGCTACACCCTCGGTGCGGAGAATGTCACCGTGGCCGCTCGGCCACTGGCTCGCCGCGGGCTGATCTGGCACCCGCCCGGGAGCAGCCGTCCTGAACTCTCCCCCGCGGCCGCGGCCTGGCTGGCCGCCCATCCGGAACCAGCGCCCTGACAACGTTCCGGAGCAGTCCCCCATACCCGCTGTGACCATCCGTCGAGGCTGACGTGCCCGCGGAGAGTGCGCGGCCGGACCCCTGATCGAGCCAGGCCCGGCGGGCGCGCCGCCGGGATCCGGCTGACACTGGCGGTCCGGGCCGCTCGGCGGGCAGCCGTGATCGGCCCGGGCCAGACCGCACGGTCTGAGCCAGGCCGGGTCGATTCGGCGGCGTCGTCGGGCGGGAGGACGGGTGTCCATTCACGAGAGCCGTCCGACCAGCCCGGGTGGCCGGACCAGCGCACCCGGCACGCCAGCCGGCGGCACCACGCCGACCAACACCGCATCCGGCAGCACGGAACCGTCCGCGCTGCGCCCGCACATGGGTCTGAGCGCGCTGACCTTCGTCTCGCTCGGATCGATCATCGGCTCCGGCTGGCTGCTCGGCGCGCTCACCGCCGCCCAGGCCGCCGGCCCCGCGGCGATCGTCGCGTGGATGATGGCCGGCGTCCTGGTGATGATCCTGGCGCTGGTGCACGCGGAGCTGGGGGCGACCTACCCGGTGGCCGGCGGCAGCGCCCGCTACACCCATCTCGCCCTCGGACCGCTCGCCGGGTTCACCGCCGGCTGGCTGGCCTGGATCCAGGCGGTGGCGCTCGCTCCGATCGAGGTCGAGGCCGCCCTGTCGTACCTGAACAACGAGTTTCCCGGCCTGATCAGGCAGGACGGCACCCTGACCGGAACCGGGCTCGCGATCGGCGCCGCATCCATGCTGGTGTTCACCACGATCAACGTCCTGGGGGTGCGACGCCTCGCCGCGACGAACGCGGTCACCGTGGTCTGGAAGTTCCTGGTTCCCCTGCTCACCGTGGTGACCCTGTGCGTGGTCTCGTTCCAGCCGGGAAACTTCCACGCCGGCGGGGGCTTCGCGCCGTTCGGGGCGCATGGGATCTTCGCGGCGCTGCCCGCCGGTGTCGTGTTCGCGTTGCAGGGCTTCGAGCAGGCGGTGCAGATGGGCGGCGAGGCCCGCAACCCCTCCCGGGACATCCCGCGGGCCATCATCATCGCGACCCTGCTCGGCACCGGCCTGTACCTGGCGCTGCAGATCGCGTTCCTCGGGGCGCTCGACCCGGCGCAGCTCCTCCATGGCTGGTCCCATCCGGTCGGGTCCGGAGACTACGGGCCGTACGCGACCCTCGCGCAGGGGCTCACCCTGACCTGGCTGGCCGCGCTCCTCTACATCGACGCGGTGGTCTCGCCGGGCGGCACGGCGCTCATCTACGTCGGCACGTCGTCCCGGCTGGCCTATTCGCTCGGCGAGACCGGCTCCCTGCCCAGTGCCCTGCGCCGGCTGAACCGCCACGGGACGCCTGTCGTCGCCATCGCGATCGCCTGTGTCGTGGGCCTGTTGATGTTCCTGCCGTTCCCGAGCTGGCAGCAGCTGGTCAGGCTGATCAGTTCGGCCACGTTCGTCATGTACGGATTCGTGCCCATCGCGCTGATCGTGCTGCGCCGGACCGACCCGGACCGGCCGCGGCCGTACCGGCTGCCGGCCGCGAACGTGCTGGCCCGTGCGGCGTTCGTCGCCTCCAACATGATCGTCTACTGGTCGGGGTGGGAGAACGACCGGAAGCTCGCGGCGGCGATCGTCGTCGGTTTCGTGGTCTTCGCCCTGTACCGCGCGACCCAGCCCGCCGACCGGTGGCCCGCGCTGGAGTGGCGGGCCGCGCTGTGGATCGCGCCCTGGCTCGGCGGAGTGGTCCTGATCTCCTGGCTCGGTCAGTTCGGCGGCCGGGGCGTGATCCCGTTCTGGGTCGACCTGGTCGTGCTCTCGGTCTTCTGCCTGGGCGTCTTCGAGCTGGCCGTACGAGGTGCGCCGCCGGCCGCCCGCACCCGCCACCTCATCGACGCGGCCTGCCCGCCGCGGCGCGCCAGCGCCGATCCCGCGCCGGACGGAACCGTGCCCGGCGCGCGCATCCCTGACTGCCCCGCCTGACCTGCTGGGCCGACCGGTGCGGCGACCAGGGCGACCAGGGCGACCAGACCGTTTCACGTTGTCCACAGACGCCCCGCCCGTCATCGCCGCCGCGGGCGCCCCTTCTACAGTGGCCCGGTGACCTTGCCATCCGTTCGGACCCCGCGTGACGCCACCGATGTGCTGCGCCGGGTCTTCGGCTACGAGTCCTTCCGCGACGGTCAGCGCCAGATCATCGAGCACGTCGTCGGCGGTGGTGACGCGCTGGTGCTGATGCCGACGGGGGGCGGCAAGTCACTGTGCTACCAGATTCCGGCGCTGGTGCGCCCGGGCACCGGCGTGGTCGTCTCACCGCTGATCGCGCTCATGCAGGACCAGGTGGACGCGTTGCGCGCGCTGGGCGTCCAGGCGGGCTTCCTCAACTCCACCCAGGACGACGGCGCCCGCCGCGAGGTGGAGGCCGCGTTCGTCGACGGGGAGCTCGACCTGCTCTACCTGGCCCCCGAGCGGCTACGGCTGCGTTCCACCGCGGAGCTGCTCGACCGGGGCGAGATCGCGTTGTTCGCGATCGACGAGGCGCACTGTGTCGCGCAGTGGGGGCACGACTTCCGTCCCGACTACCTGCTGCTGTCCGAGCTGCGCCAGCGCTGGCCCGAGGTGCCCCGCATCGCGCTGACCGCCACCGCCACACCGGCGACCCACAAGGAGATCACCACCCGGCTCGGGCTGGAGAACGCCCAGCACTTCGTCGCGGACTTCGACCGCCCCAACATCCAGTACCGCATGGTGGCGAAGCGGGAGCCGAAGGCGCAGCTGCTGGAGTTCCTGCGCACCGAACACGCGGCGGACGCGGGCATCGTCTACTGCCTGTCCCGCTCCTCGGTGGAGAAGACGGCGGACTACCTGGTCGCCAACGGCATCACCGCACTGCCCTACCACGCCGGTCTCGACGCGCGGGTCCGTGCCGAGCACCAGGCCCGGTTCCTGCGGGAGGACGGCCTGGTGATGGTCGCGACCATCGCCTTCGGGATGGGTATCGACAAGCCGGACGTGCGGTTCGTCGCCCATCTCGACCTGCCCAAGTCGATCGAGGGCTACTACCAGGAGACGGGGCGCGCGGGCCGGGATGGTCAGCGCGCCACCGCGTGGCTCGCCTACGGCCTGCAGGATGTCGTCCAGCTCCGGCGGCTCATCGAGGCCTCGGAGGGCGACGCCGCGCACCGCCGGCGCCTCAGCCACCACCTCGACTCGATGCTCGCGCTGTGCGAGACGGTCGAATGCCGCCGCATCGGGCTGCTGTCGTACTTCGGGCAGCAGTTGTCGGCCCCGTGCGGGAACTGCGACACCTGCCTGCACCCGCAGCAGACCTGGGACGCGACCGTGCCCGCGCAGAAGCTGCTTTCGGCGGTGCTACGGCTGCAGCGGGAACGCCGGCAGAAGTTCGGTGCCGGCCACCTCATCGACATCCTGCTGGGCCGGCGTACCCCCAAGGTCAGCCAGCACAGTCACGACACTCTGACCGTGTTCGGTATCGGCACCGAACTCAGCGAGGCCGCCTGGCGCGGAGTCGTCCGCCAGCTGTTGGCGCAGGGGCTGCTGGCGGTGGAGGGCGAGCACGGCACGCTGCTGCTCACCGACACGAGCGCGGAGGTCCTGCGCAAGGAGCGGGTCGTGTCGATGCGGCGCGAACCCGAGCGTGCGCCCCGTGCGGCCGGCGGAGGCGGCGCAGGCGGCGCGGCGCCCAAGGCCCGTCGCGCCGAGCCGGTCGAGCTTTCCGCGCAGGCGCAGCCGGTGTTCGAACGGCTGCGGTCCTGGCGGGGGGCGACCGCCAAGGAACTGGGCATCCCCGCCTACATGATCTTCCATGACGCCACCCTGCGCGAGATCGCCACCCGAACACCGACCTCGCTCACGGAGCTCGCGGCCATCAGTGGTGTCGGCGAGAACAAGCTCGCCAAGTTCGGGCAGCAGATCCTCGACACCCTCACCGAGGCCGAGAAGCCCAGCGGGACGGACCCTGCCGAACCGGAGGTGACCGAGCCGGAGCCGGCCTGACCTCGCCGCCGGGCGCGGCTCAGACCGGCTCAGATCGGCTCGTGCCGGCGGATCTTCTCCTGCAGGCGGATCGTCGCCGGGCCCGGGGCCACCCGCAGTTCGCGGGCCAGCACCTCGGCGCAGGTACGGAACTGCAGCAACGCCAGATGGGGCTGGCCCTGCCGGCTGTGGCAGCGCATCAGGCGGCGGTGCGCGTCCTCCCGGCACGGGTCACGGTCGAGGATCTGCCGGCACAGCAACGCGCACATCGCGTAACGCCGGTTACCGAGGTACAGCGAGCTGAGCTGGTCGAGGGCCTCGAGATAGGTCAGGCGGAACTGCTCCCGCGGCAGCACCATCCAGTCGTCGGTCCGCGTGCCAGCCAGGAAGTCGCCCCGGTAGAGCGCGACCGCCGCCTCCCACTCGGCCACCGCGTCGTCGCCCCGTCCCAGGTCGGTGAGCCGCCGTCCCGCCCGCACATGGTGTTCGAACACGTCCGCGTCGACCGAGACCGCCACGTCGGGGGCAAGGCGGTAGATGCCGCGTTCGAACACCACGACCGGGCCTCGGGTCGTCTCCCGCAGCACCCGGCGCAGGCCGGAGACCGCGACCTGGAGGCTGTTGCGTGCCGCGGCGGGATCCACGCCCGGCCACAACACCTCCATGACGACCTCACGCACAGGCGTGTCAGCGCGGTGCAACACCAGGTAGGCCAGCAGCGCACGCTGCCGTGAGCCCCAGCCCGCCACCGGCCGCCCGTTCACCGCGACCGACAGCGGGCCCAGGACATGGACGACCATCTCCGGCCGGGCGCAGCCGTCCATCGCGGCGTCGGCCGGACGGCGCTGCGTGACGACAGTCAGGTCCACCGACAACTCGGTCGCTGTCTGACCGCCCTCATCGGTCGGATCGCCACCTGCCTCGCCAGCCGCGGCGGCACCGGCCGCCGGGCCCGGTTCCTCCGCGAACTTCGGCGCGCTGAAAGCCGTGGACAGGTGCGCGCGCAGCAACGCCATGGTCGCCTCCTCCGAACGGGCGAGCTCCGCCGCGGCCGCGGCATGCTCACGCCTGTCCCGGCGGAGGTCGACGACCCGCCGAACCAACCGGTCCGCCTCGGCCACCATGGGCGATCCGCTGGCCAGGCCCGTCGGCACCGCCTTCACGGCGGCTTGGAAGAATCCCGCCGCGGTCTCCGGATCGCCGCCCAGCACATGGAGCCCGCCCAGATGCCAGGCCGCGGCGGCCTCCACCGTCGCGTCGCCGGACACCCGGGCGAGCGCCTCGGCCTGTTCGGCACGGCTGGTCGCGCCAGCCAGATCACCGGTGATCGCGGTGAGCCGGCTGGCGGCGAGGAGCCGCCGGGAGGCCGCCTCGGGCGGCCCGTGCTCCCCGCGATGGCCGTGACGACCGTGCTGCCCCGACGGCCCGGGCAGCCCGGGTATCCCCTCCTGCCGGTGCGGTGCATTCTGCCGGTGCTGCCCGGCCGTTGCCGTCATGTCGAGCCAGCATCGGGCGAGATCTGTCCGGCCTCGGGAGAACGCGACATGGGCGGCCGCGTCCAGCAGGACCGGTTCGGCCTCCAGGGCATCGGCGGAAAGCCCGTCCAGCCAACGCCCGAGGGTGCCCCACTGACCACTGGCGATCAGGTCGTCAGCCACCTGGCGCAGTGCCCACACCAGGGTCGGTTGATCGTCAAGGCCGGCAAGCATCGGAATCGCGCGTTCGACGGCACCACGCCGCAGCAGGCCAAGCGCGATCCCGCGCTCCGTGTCACGGTCCAGGTGGCCATCGCCGGCGAGGGCGGCGGCCAGCGGCGCCTGCCAGACGGTCCGGATGCGTGACCAGCCGCCGACGAGTGGCTGGAACCAGGGCCCCTGGATCTGCCCGTACACGCGGTCGTGTTCGTGATCGTGGTCGTCCACCGCCGCATAGCCCACCCGCAGGATCCGGGCCAGGGCGCGGCGCGAGCCCGCGTCAACGCGGGACAGGGCTGTCTGAGCCACCGCTGTCAGTACCTCGGGCAGCGAGGAGGCACGCAAGACGCGGATGATCTCGCTGTCCGTGAGCGACGATTGGGCGAAGGCGAGCGCGGCGCGGACGGCGGCGGACCGGCGCAGCAGAGTGGCGGCACGCCACCGCCACCGGCCGAGACCGGCGGGCAGGGCGACCGCGGGATCAGGCGCCTCCAACTGCGCAGCGGTGGGCGCCCGGTCGGCTTTCAGCACACCGGCGCCCGGCAGCGTCGCGTGCCCGATCACGACCCGCGGCGTCGCCGCCGGCAGTGCCGGGAGGACATATCTGCAGGCCAGCTCCAGGGACGGACCGTGCGGGTCCACGCGGTCCGCGTTCTCCAGGACCAGCGCCGCGTCCGACGGGAGCTGGTCGGCCAGCGCCGCTCCGAGGGCCTGGTAGAGCCCGTCCCAGCCGAAGATCGGCCCCGGCCACGCACCGGACCGTGCCAGCAGCGCGGCGCCGAAGCCGGGTAGCTGGCGCCGCACCGCGGCCACCATCGTCATGAGCAGGGTCGCGGGGTCGCGGTCCTCGACACCGAGGCGCAGCCAGACCGGCCGCCGCCCCACTTCCGTCAGGGCTGTCGCCAAACCCTCGGTAAGCAGGCTTCCCGGTGCGGCCACAAGGACGGTAACGCCGCCGCGCGCCGCCTCCGTGAATACCGAATGTGTGGCCACGTCCTGGCCCGCGACGGGCTCCAGCATCTTGCCCGCAAGCATACGTCCCCCAGCTGCCCATCCCCCGGAAGCGCTGTCGAGCAGCAGGCAACATCTTTATCACTTGCGGATCAGAAATACTCGGTCTTTTCGCCGGCCTGGCGACGAGAGCAACCGTCCAGCCGCCTATGCCGCTCATGGTGCGCCACAGGGATGACCGTTTGTTTCCTGCGGCGACCAGGCTGCCTGGTTCCTCGCGCACCTCGTCATCGGCGACGACGAAGAACTCGCCACGCAGTGGCACGGGTGATTCCAGGTCACTGACCAGCGGTGATCGACCGACGGCACCCCCGACGCGGCCCCTTAACCAGAACGCGCCGAGCCTTAAGCCCGACCAGCAAGATCATTAATTGGGTCGGTTTAGACAGAGTGCCATACCCGGCTCGCCCGGCGGCGAGCGACAAACCGACATGAGGGGACATCGAGCGGTGCCACGATCCGGAGAACCACAGGGAAAGATCGAGATCAGCGATGTCGTCCAGATCGCCGATGACAGTGGAATCAGCCCGCCCAGCATCATCGAGCTGGGGGATCCGTTCAAGCTGTGGGTCGAGTTCTCGTTGTTGACCCCCGACCTCCACCTGCTCGAGGATTTCCTCAGCTACGAGGTCCGATACTGGGCGAACGCAGTCGACGCACCGCGCCCGCCGTATGTGATCGCGCCCCGTAAGGAGTCCACGGTCTTCGGGAGGCACGTCTATTCGCAGGCGGAGACCGAGCGGGAGATACCCGCCGGCAGCCTGCCGCCCGGCATCTACCAGATCGGCGCGTTCGTCAAGTTCACCCTGGTCAGCCCGGTCGCCACCGAGCGTCGATTCCCGCTGGCGGCGGACACCGAGCCGCGCTACCTCCACATCTACGAGCCGTAGCCGACCCGTAGCGACGGTGACCGGCCTGGAGACCACGCGTCCCGGCCGCCACAGCACCTTGGTGGCGGCCGGGACACGCCCACAGCACGCCACTGCGCGGCCAGTCTCCCGGCCGCCCCCGCCGGCGCGAACACCGGAACAAGAGGCGAAGTGCCGCGCGGACGCGGGCGTGAACCCGCGAGGACCCCGATGGCGCGAAATCCAGGGTCTGGCGGTGGGAACGCCGGGCACCTACCGGCCCCGACGATCTCCGATATCACGACAGGGCCCGCCTGAATGCGCGTCGAGTCTTTGCCCGCAACCCCACCGAACACGTCAGCGAGAATGACATGAGATATTCCGGTGAACAGCTCGATCCGACGGGGAACCGGACAGGCGAGATCCCCCTTCAGACCGGTTTTCCCGCAACGGACGACCCGGCAGGAGAACAGCACGCCGAGGGTCCGCAGACGTCCCAACCGCAGACCGAAAGCGGCGGGGAGCCGACCGGAGAGGGACAGCGTGAGGAAAGTTTCGTGCTTCGACTCCTGGTCGATGCGGACGGGGTCCGCAGCACCAGCATCCGCGCGGTGCGGGGGCAGGCCGAAGCACGCTGGCCGTCCTGGCGGCCCGCCGAGCTGGTTACCTTTGTCGAATCCCAGCTGACAGGTCTCACCCGTCCGCCCATGAGCCAGGATCGGACGGGCGCCACGGTCGCTATCCCCCAGATCACACCGACCCACCTGGATCTCCTTGCCGAGGTCAGGCCGAGCTCGCCGACGGCTGGATCTCCCTTTGACGTCCGGCTCTTTCTACACGTTGGAGAAAGGCCGTCGCCACACCGGTCAGACCAGCTCGAATTCCGGGCCGTCGCCCGGGTGAGCCCGCTGACCAGATCCATGCCGCATTCTGGTGCGGCGTGTTCCAGCGCCGAGATCAGCGTCGGCCAGGAGATGCCGTCACCGCTTCGCGCCCGCGGCACCGTGTCCGGAGCCGCGACGTCGATCCACCTGGCGGACCCGGGGCGCCCGGCCGGCCGATACCAGGTTGACGCGGTGGTCACAGTTCATATCCCAGGGGTCCGCCGCCCGGTCGGACTCGCCGGCATCGTCCCGTTGCATTTCGACATCTTCGAGAGTTGATATAGCGAAGATGGTCCGCCTGCCTGATCCGCACCCGGAGTATCCAGGAGGCCGTCGGACCTGACATCCACACCACACCCAACGGTGGTGACGGGCACGGACGCGGTGCCGCGACGTGGGGGCCACGCGGCGGGCCGGATACCTCGGGAGGCGAGATGTCGGATGCGAGGCCGTCGGACGCAGCCACTACCTGGCCGCCTACCGGTTCGCCTGCTCGTTCGCCTGCCCGTTCGTTCGGGCCCCACCATCCTGGACGGCTTTTGCACGTGCACCTGCACACACGGATCGGCGGAGTCCGTCTTTACGCACCGCGACCCTTCGGAGTACCCGGACGAATCAAACCGAAAACATCGGAAACACACCGGAGCATCAGGGAGATGATCGCCAAAAGTCGCAGTTGAACATAAACGAGACTTTCTGGTTGCATAGCCTCCCAACGGGGCCACCGGAGGCGGCTGGTTCCCAGACCCGACGAGAGCTGTGGGACGCGATGACGACGCGGGCACGAGATCTGCTCAACCGATCACGCGCGCTCCTGGGAGCATCCCGCGACAGCACCACCGATCGGCCCGCCCTCGAGGACGCGCCGAGCCCGCCCACGCGCGAGGCGGCTCGCAGCGAGCCCACCGCCGGCTCAGCGGTGGCCCCGACCCGGCCCGGGATCCGGGCTGTCGGGCTCGAGCGGCGCGCGATCCCGAGTACAACGGTCTCCCCCGGACTCGCCGCGACGGCCTCCGCGCCCGAGCCACCCACGACATCCCAGCCTCCCGCAGCATCCGAGCCGTCCACCACCGCCGAGGTGCTCTCCGCGATCTGCGCGGACATCGCGCTTCGTGACCTCAACCTCGTCGATCTTCTGCTCTCCCAGCTCGAGGAGATGGAGAGCGCCGAGGAGGACGCCGACCGGCTGGCGGAGCTGTACCGACTCGACCACCTCGCCGCCCGGCTGCGCCGCAACGCCGAGAACCTGCGTGTGCTCGCCGGTCACGATGCCAGCGAGGACTCCGCCGACAGCACCGCTTTCGTCGATGTCGTGCGCGCGGCGATGTCCTCCATCGACCATTTCTCCAGGGTCACGATCGGCAAGGTGGTCTCGCTCGGCATCATCGGGTTCGCCGCCGAGGACCTTGGGCGGGTCGTCGCCGAACTGTTGGACAACGCGACCAAGTCGTCCCCGCCCACCACGCCGGTGCGCGTCGGGGTCCATCTCACCGAGACCGGCAGCGCCCTGCTGCGGGTCGAGGACGAAGGCATCGGCCTGCCCCCGGAACGGCTCGAACAGTTCAACACGCGGCTGGCCGAGGAGCCTGTCCTGGATGACGACGCCGTGCGGCACATGGGTCTGGCCGTGGTCCACCGACTGGCGATTCGGCACGGCCTGCGGATCTGGCTGGACTCCCGCCAGCCCCACGGTACGACCGCCTCGGTGCTGATTCCGTCCGGGCTGGTCTGTGAGCTCCCCGAGGGCAACTGGTCAGGCACGCAGACGGTGCGCAGCCGTGAGGAGGCCGATTCCGATCGCGGTCGCCCCGAACCTCCCGGTGCCACGCTGCCCGCACCGCACAGCAACACGTTCCGACTGTCGGCCCTGCGCCGCGCAGCCGGGGTAGGGAACACGAGTCAGGGCACGGAGCAACGGCAACCGCCCTCGACGCTGTTCGGTGGGGCGGCGAAACCGACGTCTTCGGACGCCACCACGGCCGCCGGGCCCGTCCCGAGCACGGGTGACGGCGCAGGCCTGCCCGCCGGCCCGCCACCCCCGCATGCTCTGACGGACGGGACGACCGCGACCGGTCTGCCTCGCCGCGTATCCCGCAGCCTGCGAAACCCGGCGAGCCCCCCGGCCGGTGCCGCGGCGCTCCCCGCCGCGGCCGACGTGCCGGCAGCGGACGCACCAGCACCGCGGACGGCGGCGAAGTCCACAGCTGCCGAGTCCACCACTGCCGAGTCCACCACTGCCGAGCCCCCGGATGCGGATGCGGGCACAGCGACGACAGACCTGACAACGACCGACCCGACAACGACCGGATTACCGATCGGCGCAGACGCACCTGGCGTGAACGAGCACGATTCGAACGAATCCGATCCGGACAAGAACAAGCTGGACGGCAACGAACCCGGCGACACCCGCATCAACGGCACCGGGCTCAACGGCACCAAGCTCAACGGCACCAAGCTCAACGGCACGAAGCTCAACGGCACGAAGCTCGATGGCACCAAGCTCAACGGCAGCGGACCCCGTGGCCACGAGCCCAAGGCTTCCGACTCTGACTCACCGGCGGCTCGCACCGAACGCAGGGCCGCCGACCACGCGAGACTGCTCGCGGATCTCGACGCCTTCACCGAAGGCGAACGGACTGCGCACAAGCACCAGCGAGGGGACAAGGACCTGTGACGGATCAGATCCACCGCCCGGCGGACTTTGATTTCCGCTGGTTGATCAATGACTTCGTGGGCAAGGTCCATGGCGTCACCCATGCCCTGATCCTCTCCGCCGACGGGCTGTCCCTCACCGCCTCCGACGGCGTCTCGTCAGCGGAGCGCGACCAGCTCGCGGCGATCGCCAGCGCCATGATCAGCCTTGCCCGCAACAGCGCCCAGCTGTTCTCGAAGGGCACCTGCGAACAGATCATCGTCCGCCTGACCGGTGGCTACTTCCTGTTCATGGCCATCAACGACGGGGCCGGCCTCGCGGTGCTGACCGGTCCGGACTGCGACATGAAGGTGGTCGCCTATGAGATGACCCAGTTCGTGCTGCACGCCGGCCACGCGCTCACCCCGGAGCGGCGCGCGGATCTGCGTCGGGTGCTGGTGGCGCCCCAGATGCCGAGCCTGAGCTGAGCCGGGCAGGTCACGAGCCGGGAACGCCCGACATGACGACCAGTTCCGCGGGCGGCGCGCGGAACGCGCCGGGACCGGAGAAGAAACAGGGCTCGCGGAGCCGACGGATCCGCCCGTACGCCCTCACCGGCGGCCGTACCCGGACGCAGCACCCGCTGCTGATGGAGACGATGGTCTCCGTTCCGCAGTACGACCCGGCGCTCAGCGAGTCCCTCATGCCCGAGTCCCGGGTGCTCTACGAGCGGGCGCGGGGTCGGCTCTCGATCGCCGAGCTGTCCGCGCTGCTCTCGATCCCGCTGGGGGTCGTGCGCGTCCTGGTCGGTGATCTCGCCGCGCAGGGAGTGGTCCTCCTCCATCCCACCGCCGACACCTTCGACCATGATCACACCGTGTTGGAGAGGATCCTCAGTGGCCTGCGCGAGCTCCCCGCCTGACCGACCGCCGGCCGTAGGCCGGTTAGGCACCGCAGGTCCACCGGCTCCCGCGACCACACCGCCGGCTGCGCCTGCGGAGGCGTCGACCACCAGGCCGCCTGCACCGGAGGACATGTCCCAACCGCCGGCCATCTCGGCCAAGATCGTGATCGCCGGTGGATTCGGAGCCGGCAAGACCACGCTCGTCCGCTCGGTCTCCCAGATTCCGCCGCTGAGCACGGAGGCGTGGTTGACCGAGGCCAGCGAGGACATCGACGACCTGTCGTGGAGCGAGGCCAAGAGCACCACGACCGTGACCATGGACTTCGGCCGCATCTCGCTGTACCCGGATCTGATTCTCTATCTCTTCGGCACGCCGGGGCAGCCACGCTTCTGGTTCCTGTGGGACGACCTGTCCCGCGGCGCGCTGGGCGCCATCATCCTCGTCGACAGTCGCCGCCTGGACGAGTCCTTCACCGCGCTGAACTACTTCGAGAACGACTCCGAGCTGCCGTTCATCGTCGCGATCAACCGCTTCGACGGCAAGCTGTGGCACGAGGTTCCCGACGTCCGGGAGGCGCTGGGCCTGCGGCCGGAGGTCCCGCTCGTCACCTGTGACGCCAGGGACTCCGGCTCGACCGCGCAGGTTCTGCGCGATCTCGTCGAACACACGATGTCGCTCACGACGGAGTAGTCCACCGCGGCGGAACACCGGATCCCGCCCCGGCACCGCCGTCGCCAGCACCGGGCACCGGGCACCGGGCACCAACGACAGACGACCGCCGGCAGGCCTGCCGGCCCGCCAGCGGTTCAACCGCGACCGTCAGAGGTTGATCATGTGGCCGGCGAGGCCGTGGATCGCCTCCTGCAGGGCCTCGCTGAGGGTCGGGTGGGTGTGCACGTTGCGCGCGAGCTCGAACGCGGTGAGATCCCACTTCTGTGCGAGCGTGAGCTCCGGCAGCAGTTCGGAGACATCCGGGCCGATCAGGTGGCCGCCGAGCAGCTCCCCGTACTTCGTGTCGGAGATGAGCTTGACGAATCCGCTGGCGTCACCGAGACCGTGCGCCTTCCCGTTCGCGGTGAAGGGGAACTTCGCGACCTTGATGTCGTGCCCCTCCTCCCGCGCCTGCGCCTCGGTCAGGCCGAAGCTCGCGACCTGGGGCTGGCAGAACGTGGCGCGCGGCATCATCCGGTAGTCGCCGAGCGTCTTGGTCTCGGCGCCACCGATGGCCTCCGCGGCGACGACACCCTGCGCCTCGGCCACGTGGGCCAGCATCAGCTTCGCCGTCACGTCACCGATCGCGTAGATGTGCTCGACGTTGGTGCGCATGTGGTCGTCGATCGCGATCGCGCCACGGTCCGTCAGGGCGACGCCGGTGTTCTCCAGGCCGAAGCCCTCGACGTTCGGCGCGAACCCGATGGACATGAGGACCTTGTCGACCTCGAGCGAGCCCCGGGCACCGTCCTTGCCGGTGTACTCCACCGTCACCGACGAGCCGTTGTCCTTGACCGTCTCGACCTTGGTCGACGTCAGGATCGGCACGCCCAGCTTCTTGTACTGGCGCAGGATCTCCTTGGAGACGTCGGCGTCCTCGTTGGGCAGCGGGCGGTCGAGGAACTCGATGATGGTGACGTCGACACCGTAGTTGCGCAGGACGTAGGCGAACTCCATACCGATCGCCCCAGCACCGACGATCGCCATCGAACGCGGGAGTTCGCGGGTGAGAATCTGCGTCTCGTAGGTGACGACGTTGTCGGACAGCTCCACGCCGGGCAGCAGGCGCACCCGCGAGCCGGTCGCGATGATCACGCTGTCGAAGGTCACCTGGTCGCTGCCGCCGCCGGAGAGCGCCACGTCAAGGGTGTTCGGGTCGCGGAAGGTGCCACGGCCGGTGTACTCCGTGATCTTGTTCTTCTTCATCAGGAAGTGCACGCCCTTGACCCGGCCCTCCGCCACCTGGCGGCTGCGGTCGAACGCGGCGCCGAAGTCGAAGCTCACCTCCCCGGAGATACCGAAGGTCTTGGCCTCGTGGGCGAAGAGGTGGGCCAGCTCGGCGTTGCGCAGCAGCGCCTTGGAGGGGATGCAGCCGACGTTGAGGCACACGCCGCCCCAGTACTTCTCCTCGACAACGGCGACCGACATCCCGAGCTGCGCCGCCCGGATCGCGGCGACGTAGCCGCCGGGCCCGCCACCGAGGACAACCAGATCAAAGTGCGCTGCCATAGGTCCACCCTACGATCACATCGGACGCCGGTTCGTCGCGCGGCGCGGAGATTTCAACCACGCATGCTGCCAGCGCCATTCCAGTCACCCACAGATGGGCCTGCCGACGCACGAGGCATCACGACGTACCCGCCGGTGATCGTTCCGATCAGGCCGGACGGACTTTTCGCCCCGCACCGCCAGATATCACTCGCAACGGCTCGGGTCGCCCGTCCAGCGCGGCGGCCGTGACGGCGTCCGCCGGCAGGCCGACGAGGATGCGCAGGTCATCGTCGGCGGGCAGCTCCAGCGTCTCGACGGCGAGGTTCAGCGGGCCGGCCGTGGGATGCGACAGGCGGACGACGCCGCTGGCCGCGGGAAGGCCGGTCAGCGCGGTGATCCGGGCACCGAACGCGGCGCCGGCGGTGAGGGTGAGCTCGTCGGCGAGCGCCGCTACGTACCTGTCCGCGCGGAACGGGCCCTGCTTGATCGCTGCCACCATCTCGTCGGCGGCGCGGCTCCAGTCGGGCAGCACGGAACGGGCCCGGCTGTCGGTGAAGACGAAGCGCGCCACGTTCGGCACCTCGCCCACATCACCCACTTCACCCACGCCGCTGACCGCGACCGCACCACTGGCCGCACCCGCACCCGCACCCTCGCGGTCGCCAGGACTGCGCCAGCCGTCCAGCAGACCGGTCGGGCGGGCCAGCCGCTCGAACGCCACAGTGCAGGCCACAACGTCGGTCACCCGGTTCAGCACCACGGCGACGGTGGGCTCCAGGCGTTCCAGCAACGCCCGCAGGGCCGGCCGGAGCGCGGAGGTCGGTGCCGCGCCGCCCCGGCAGGTGAAGCCCGCCGTGGTGCCCTTGCTCAGCCGGTAGAGATGGACGCGCTCGCGCGGGGTGAGCCCGAGGACGTCGGCCAGCGTGGACAGCACCGCCGGGGACGGATGCCGGTCGCGCCCCTGCTCGAGCCGGGTCACGTATTCGACGCTGACCCCGGCGAGGGTGGCCACCTCGGAACGACGCAGCCCGGGGGTACGGCGCCGCGGGCCGACCGGCAGCCCGAGCTCGGCCGGGGACACCGCCTCCCGCCGGGCGCGCAGGAACGTGCCCAGCTCGTTTCCGTCCACGATCCGAACGGTAACCCGGAGACGGTGAGCTGATCGTGGCTCTGCCACTACCAGTCTCGGCCAGCCTCGGGCAGTACCAGTCTCGGGCAGTACCAGTCTCGGCGCGGCCTTCCGGCGCTGGCGGGCCGCTGGCAGCGTGACCGGCGTCCGATCAACAGGCCTTCGTCGAAGGAGCCGGGCAGATGTCCGAAGAGACCCTGGATCTTGCCGTGATCATCGGAAGCGTGCGGGAGGGGCGGTTCGGCCCCGTCGTGGCGCGGTGGTTCGTGGAGCAGGTGGAGCGGCATGGCAGCTACAACGTCGATCTGATCGACCTCGCCGACTTCCCGCTTCCACTCGCGCTGCCCGCGACGCCACCGGCTCTTCAACCGAACCTCACCCGCCCGCCGGCCATGGCGGAGCTGACCCGCCGCCTCGACGCGGCCGACGCCTACGTCATCGTGACGCCGGACTACAACCGCAGCTACCCCGCGTCGATCAAGGCGGCGATCGACTGGTACTACGAGCAGTGGCAGGCCAAGGCGGTCGGATTCGTCGGCTACAGCGGTGCCAGCGGCGGGCTGCTGGCGATCGAGCATCTGCGGCAGGTGCTCGGCGAACTGCACGCGCACACGCTGCGCGACCACGTCTCGTTTCCCCGGTACTACGAGCTGTTCGACAGTTCGGGCACACTGATCAACCCGCGGGAGCCGGAAGCCGCCGCGAAGGTTCTGCTCGATGAGCTCAGCTGGTGGGGCACCGCCCTGCGTGATGCCCGCCGCACCCGCGCGCGGATCTGATCAATCCGGGTGGCGCCGGCACCGGAGGATCGACGGCCGGTTCCGATCAGACGACCGGTTCCGATCAGACGACCAGTGCTGACCGGAGGACCAGTGCCGATCGCCTGACCCGGCCGGGCCGTTGCTCCCCGCCCCACCCTTCCGGGCGACCTGTCGGGGTGGCGGACGTCGCGAAGCCCCATCCGCTGACCAGGCCGGGGCCGATCACCCCGGCCCCGCTGTCCGCTGCCCGACACCTGCACTCCCCGCAGGTCGTGGGCCTGTGGCTGGCCGGCCGGGCCCGCCGTCACCGGCTCGGTTCGGCGCCCCGACGGGGGGTGGGTGCAGGTGGAACCGGAGCTACGCCACCCGCACGAACAGGCGGTTGGCCCGGTAGGCGCCCATAAGATGCGGATGACTGCTTTAAACCCATTTCTGATGACATGCCGTTGTCGATGACCGGATGACCTGGTCGTTCCCGACGACGATGTGATGTATCGATTTGGGCGCGGCCCCGGAAGGGGGACGATGAACAACACACCGCCAAGCGCGATCGGGATGGGTCCAGGCGAGCCGGCAGGGCACGCCAGTCGGATCGAACCCGTGCGCGATGCGGTGTTTACCCCGCTGACACCGCATGATCCGCACAGCGTGAGCCGCTATCTGCTGCGGGCCAGGATCGGCGAGGGCGGCATGGGCGCGGTGTACCTGTCGTACACCCCGGGGGGGCGCCCGATCGCGCTCAAGGTCGCGCGCCCGGAGCTGGCGGCCGATCCCGACTTCCGCAGCCGGTTCGCGAAAGAGGTCGCGATCGCACGCCGGGTGCAGGGCCCCTACACGGTTCCCGTCATCGACGCCGATCCCGAGGCCCTGCGCCCGTGGATCGCCACCGCCTATGTCGCCGCGCCGTCGCTGGCGGTCGCCGTCGTCCGGCAGGGCGCGCTGCCCTCGGCGACCGTTCTCATGCTGATCGCCGGCGTGGCCGAGGCGCTGCAGTCCATCCACCGGTCCGGTGTGATCCACCGTGACCTGAAACCCGGCAACGTCATCCTCGCCGACGACGGCCCACGGGTAATTGATTTTGGTGTCGCGCGGGCCATCGAAACCTCGACCGCCGCTATGACCCAAACGGGTGTACGCATAGGAACACCCGCATTCATGTCACCGGAACAGGTTCGCGGAAAGCAGATCGACGCCGCCGGCGACGTGTTCGCGCTTGGTTCGACCGCCTATTACGCGCTGACGGGGCGACCGCCGTTCGGATCCGACGCCGCAGTTTTTCACCGCATCGAGAACCAGCAGCCCGACTGGGAGCACTGCCCGGACAACGTGCGCGAGGTCCTCTCCCGCTGCCTGGCCAAGGATCCCGCGGAGCGGCCGACGTCCACCCAGGTTATCGAGCTGTGCCGGTCGGCGATCACCGACGACCTGTACCTCCAGACCGGGGGTGGCTGGCTGCCGCCGACGGTGGCGGCCGAGGTCACCCGCTACCGGATCTCCACGGTGCCGTCGCCGTCGACGACCATGCTCGCGACGCCTCCGTCGATGTTCCAGTCGGCGCCGACCGGTGCTCCGGACGCCATGGATGCCCTGGGCACGCCGTTCCCCAGTGAGCCCTCCCCCACCGATCTGATCGCGGGACCGCACCCCGCCTCCGCGCCCCTCCCCGCCGGTTCCGCCGCCGCACCGGCGGCTCCGGTGCCAGCGACCGCGCGGCCCCATCACTCGCCACGCGCCCTCGGCTCGGCCGGCGCGCCGCGGGCGCTCAACGCGGCGCCGGTGCCACGGGCCCTGTGCGCGCCTCGGGTGCCCAGGGCGCTGGAGGCCGCGAGCGCCCCCGCGGCTCTCACCGCGGGTTCCCAGGCTCCGCCGGACGTCTTCAGCTCCCAGGACCCCGACAGCGCCACCAACGTGGCCGCGGCGACCGCACGGGTTCCCGCCCACCTGCCAGGGCCAGCGGCAGCCGCGAGTACGGCCGCCGCGTTCGGCGCGGGAGCAAAGGCGGGGGCGGGAGCGGGGCCGAGCGGATCCGCGGCCATGCCGCCATCGGCGGCGTCGACCGCATCGGCCCGGTCGGTACGTCCGGCCAGCAGCACCGGCGACTCGGACAGCTCGAACAGCTCGGGCCACTCAGGCCGCTCGGACGACAGCAGCTCGGGCAGTTCAGGCAACTCCGGAGGCTCGGGCAGCTCCGGAGGCTCAGGGCACGTCTCGAACCACGGAGCCGGAGGAAGCGAGGGCGACGCCGAGGCCGACGCCGACGCAGGGGTGTCCCGGCGGCTCCGGCGACGGCGTCGGCGCCGGCTCATCACCTTCCTGATGGCCGTGCTCCTCGTCGTCAGCGCGGTGTTCGTCTGGGTGCTGTCGAAGCCCATGGGCGGCGGCGAGCCCGTGGCCCTGGTGGTCACACCATCACGGGAGAACGCGGCGGCCGACGAAACCCGGGTATCCCCGGCGACCTCCGCAGCCACCCGGGACGCCGAGGATCCATCGGACCCCGAGGAAACGTCAGACCCGGAGGAGACACCGGACCCGCGGACCTCGGCCGACGCTGGCGCCGGACCGGTCCGGGCGGTGCGGACGTCACCGCCCGCCGTCCAGCCGCTTGGATGCCCCGCCAAGCCCGTCACCAGGGTGAACAGTGATGGATTCGGCGTCCTGACCAAGGTCGGCGACCTTCGCGAGGGCCCGGCCGGGAGCTGCGACAGCCTCGGCACCTTCGTCCGCGGCCGGAAGTTCTGGCTGTGGTGCAACGTCGTGACGAAGTCCAACGAGGTCTGGTGGTGGGCACGGCTCGACGGAACCGAGACGTCCGGCTGGATCCGTGCGGACACGATGAAGATCACCTACGCCGACGACAACGACGACGCGAAGGTCGTCGTCTACAGCTGCGACGGCAAGCCCACCACACGCTAGCCCGGCGTACCTGCCCCGGGCTGCAGCCTTTGCTGTCGGACAAGAGTTGAGGATCGTGGTCGTCGAGACGGCCAAAGTCCCATGATCTTCGAGCGGTGATGTCGGGCCTCACCTCGGGAGGCCGTTGCGACCACGCAAGAGTTGAGGATCGTGGTCGCCGGAACGACCAAATTCATCACCTCTTGCTCGCAGCAAGCAGGTAGGTAGGTAGGCGGGCAGGCAGGCCCAAGAGAGCAAGCAGGCAGGCCGAAGAGGCAGCCCGGAGTAGCCACGGCTCAGGCCGCGGTCGGCTGATCCGCCGGGGATCGGCCCGCGGCGGCCGGCAGCTCCACCGCGAGCAGCGCGACGTCGTCGCTGAGGGCGGAGCGCGTCCAGTTCTGGACCTGCCGAACCAGGTCGTCGAGACAGTCCTCGAGCGGACGGTGCTGGCCCAGTGTCTGCCCCACAGCCGACGGGAGCGGGAAGAACTCCCGCGACTCGACGTTGCGGGCCTCGGCGATCCCGTCGGTGTAGAGCAGCAGGCGGTCGCCTGCTTCCAGCGCGAACGACGTCAGCGCGACGTCGCCGGCCAGCAGGCCCAGCGGTGATCGCCGGCCGACCGGGGTCAGCGTCGTCGTGGTCTCACCGCGTACCAGGAACGGGTCGGGATGCCCGGCGTTGACCAGATCCAGCTGGCCGTCGCGGATCTGCAGCACGACGGCGGTGACGAAGTCGTCGAAGCCGCTGACGTCGGCGACTTCCTCGTCCAGATCGGTCAGCACGGTTTCGATGTCGGGCCGGTGCTTGGCGACGAGCCGGAAGCAGCCCAGCACGCGGCTGGCGATCCGCACCGCGTCCAGGCCTTTGCCGCGGACATCCCCGACCAGCAGCCGGGTACCCCAGGGGCTGTCGACGACCTCGTACAGGTCGCCCCCCACCATCGCCTCGGCGGCGGCACTCTCGTAACGGACGGCGAGCTGCAGATCACCTGACGCGGTCGGCGCCATGGGCAGCACCGCCCGCTGAGCCACCTCGGCCACCCGGGTCACGTTCTGCAGCTTCACCTCGCGCTGCGTGTTGTACCGGCTGACGAAGACGGCCATCACACCGCCGACCGCGATGCCGGTCAGGCGCACCATCTGCGCGGCCAGACCGCCCTCGTTGACGGTGAACAACTCGTCGTGGATGCCGATCAGCACGCTGGCGGCCAAGGCCAGGGCCGCGTAGACCGTGGTGAGGAACGGGCCGGAAATCGTCGCCGCGAGCAACGGGGAGAGCACGGTCAGCTCCAGGATCGTCCAGCCGTCGCTGGCCAGCTGCAGAACGACGACCGCCACGAGCATCAGCAGCGGCGCCAGCCGCATCGCCCACCGGGCCGCGGGCCGGTCGCTGCCCCTGGACGAGGAGGACGGGCTCACCGCGACCGCGCCACGACGCCGGAGCGCCCCGCGACGCCGGTCAGCGCCGGCCAACCCGGCCACCCCGCCGTGCCGCGCTCAGATCCACCTTTTCCCTGTTCCCAGCCCCTCCCAGCCCGAACCCCCGCACCCCCCGAACCCGCAGCAACGCCCCCGCACCCCCAGCGACGCGCCCACGCCCCAGCACGAACGACTCGGGCCCGGGCACCCGTGACCTGGATGCTCGCGGCCTGGATGCTCGCGGCCTGGACGCCGGCGACCCGGTACGCCGGCTCGGCTCAGAGCACGGGCAGCAGCCCCGCCGGGTGGATCTGAGCGAGCAGGAGCAGCACCAGCAGGACGGTGACCGCACGGAACTCGCGCACGGTCAGGTCGTGCTCACCCACATGATCTCGCCGCCCCGTATAGCCCGCGAAATACCACTTCATGACGGTCGCGCCGGAACCCGCGACCGCGAGCACGAGCACCGCCGCGAGCAGCACGAACCAGGTGCCGACGCCGTCGAGGACCAGGTCCTCCCAGACGAAGCCGACGGTCGCCGGGTAGCCGACCGCGGTGAGGCCGAACAGCAGGAAGGCCACAGCGAGCCGGGGCGTCCGTGCGAAACAGCCCCCTGGGCCGATCAGCGCCATCGGGCCGCGCCGCGCCTCCGTCGCGGCCGCGATCATGACCGCGCCGCCGGTCGCGACCGCGCCGACCTGCCAGGCCAGCACCGCCCCCACCAGGGCGACACCGGGATCACCCGCCGGCCCGTGCCCCGCCGTCCCGAACACCGAACCGGCCAGCGCCCCGCAGCTGACCACTCCGCTCAGCGCCAGCCCAACCTGGGCGAGCGCGGTACGGACGTCGTGTGCCACCAGGCCGAGACCCGCCCCCAGCAGGGCGGTCACCCCACTTGCGGCGACGACCCAGCCGGCCCAGGCCTGCCCGTGCAGCAGCCGCGCGACCTCCGGCAGCAACAGCAGACCGGACGGACCAGCCGTGAACGCGACGAGGAGACCGGGCGGCACCGAACCCGCGGGAGCGCCGTACCCGACCGGCGAGCCGTACCGAGCGCGAGAGCCAGGCCCTGCGGCGGAGCTACGCCGTGCGGCAGAGCCAGGCCCTGCGGCCGCGCCAGAACCTTTGGGAGAGCCGGGTCCGACGAGGCAGCCGTGCCACAGATGCAACGGCACCAGGCATTGCCGGACACCGACGCCGAACGTGACCAGCACAGCCGCGGCGGTCGGCCCGAGCGGCCCGGGCAGCAGCAGCCCCACGGCACACGCGCCAACCCCGAGCAGATGGTGCAGCCCGAACACCCGCGCCGGCCCGGCCCCGGACGGATCGGCCGCATCGACCAGCTCACGCCACACGACCACGGCGGACAGCGCCCACGAGGCAAGCGCCGTGCCGGGCCCGTCGGACGCGGTCGCGGCGGTGCCGCAGGCCAGGACGAGCAGCGTCCGGGCGAAGGTGCGCGGTGAGTGTGACGTCCACGGCGAGTCGGACGTCACCGTAGCGAGGGCGGTGGCGGCGAGCCCGGCGAGGCAGGTGACGAACGGCATCCACCGCCCGCTCCCCGGCGCGAGCAGCACGACTCCACCGGCTCCACCCGGCCAGGCGCCCAGCCGCTCGGCCAGCATCGCCACGGCGATGACGCCCAGCGCGACGGCGACGCACCAGGTCGCGGTGGCCCGGGCAGCCCGCGGATCAGCGCTCCGGCGCACCGCGACCGAGCCACCGAGCAGGCCGATCGCGACCAGAAGCGGCGTGACCGCCAGGATCACCACGGCCCTCCGGAGCGGGGACGGACAGGACGGACGTCGGTGGGAAACCGTGGCGGCTCGTCCAGGTGGCGCGCCGGCCGAGTACCGCCACCGGGCCCGTCGTTGCGGGCCGTCAGGCGACGCGACGACTGGCCGTCGGGCCACCGGGGCCGCAGGCCCGGCCCACGACCGCCGGTGCTGTCGGACGCCGGCCCACCTGCACGGTCCGTCGCCGCACGGTCCGTCGCCGCGGGATCCGCCGATGCGGGCTCTGCCAGCGCAGGCTCCGCGAGCGCGCCGTGCGACGCGGGACGGTCCTCGCCGACGACGTCCACCGGCTCGGCGACACCGCCGGCCTCGATGTCATCCGTGGGCGCGATGCCATCCGCGCGCTCGATGTCATCCGTGGGCTCGATGTCATCCGTGGGCTCGATGACGCCGGCGTCGGTCGGCCTGCCGGCCGCGCCGAGGGACGTCAGGGGCATCTCCGCGGTATCCGCGTCCACGGTGCCGTCGTCGATGCTGTCCTGGGTGATGTGATCCTGCGGCGTGGTGCCCGGTGCGGAACTGGCCGGGCTCGGAAGCTGGCGGGCGAGGTCCTCGGCAGCGGGCCGCGGCACCGGCAGCCGCGGCGGTGTGGACGGCCGGGTCGTTTCAGGGACGGCCAACGGCTCCCCGGGCCGGGAGACCGCCGCCGGACCTGCCTGGCTGGGAATCCGTCGAGGCAGCGCGGTCAGGCCGGGCAGGTCGGGCAGGTCGGGGGCGTAGGTGTCCGCGCCGTAGGGGCCTGATCCGTCCTGAGCCCGCTGGCCGGTGCGCCGCGGTGCCGTGGGATGGTCCGCGTCGGCCCCGTCCACCGAACCCGCGTCCGCATCAGCAACAGGAGCGGAGCCGGAACCAGGAGCCGGGCCCCCCTTCGCCTCCGGACGAAGCCTGACCTCGGCCTCGCCGTCGGGCTCGGGCTCGGGCTCGGGCTCGGGCTCGGGCTCGGGCTCGGGCTCGGGGCCGAGCCTGGCCTCGTTCACACCGGCTGTAGCGACAGTCGGCAGGGTTTCCATCGTCGCCCAGGGCCACCAGTCGCCGTGGACTGGCTCCGTCGACGCGGCCGGCACCCACGACGCTCCGCCGCGAGGCGGGCCCGCCGCGGCAGGCACGAACCCGGAAGCGGGGCCGAATCCGGAGCCGGCGCCCGGCCCGGCTCCGGTCCCCGGTTGTGCCACGGCCTCGGACCTTCCGCCGATCACCTCCACGGCCTGCCGCTGCCAGCGGTCTATCGCTGTCAGCGCACGCGCGGCCGCACCTCCGACCTGGCGAAGCACCACGTCTGCGTCTCCCCTCTCGAACGCGTACCGGTAGAGCCGGGGCTGCCATCGTGCGGGCACGATCGCCATGTTTCGTCCCGGCCCGGAAGCGGATGTAGGGGCACCACGCTGTGCCTGCTCCAGGCGCTGGCTGTCACGCAGCGCGCTGGGTGAACGAAGGATCTGAGCACAGCGCAGCGTCGCGTGGACGAGGGTGTGCGTCAGGGCAAGGGTGTGCAGGCCCAGTCCGATCTCGGCGACGATCAGCCCGACCTGGGTCATCGACCCGTAGGCCAGCGCACTCTTGACGTCGCTCTGGGCCCGGCTGACAACCGCGGCGTGCAGGGCGGTGAGCGCGCCGACGACGACCAGTGCCAGCCGCGCGAGCGGGGTGTGATCGAGCAGCGGGTCGGCGCGCAGCAGGAGATAGGGGCCCAGGTGGACTGACACCGCCCCGTAGAAGACCGCGCTGGACGGCGTCGGCCCTTCCATAGCGCGCGGGAGCCAGCCGCCGACGGGCACGAGCGCGGACTTGCCCAGCACGGCCAGGAGCAGCAGAAAGGCCAGGGCCGGCGCGTGCGCGAGCACCGCCGGGGCTGCCAGCACACCGTCCCAGCCGTGGGTGTGGTGCTGCGGCCCGCCGCCACCGCCCGCGCCGCCGACACCGCTCGCGCCACTCGCGGTGCCGCTCGCGAGGTGCCCGAGCCAGACCACCGCGACGAGCAGCCCGGCGTCACAGGCCCGGTAGGTCAGGAAGGCTCGCAGCCCGTGGCGCACCGGCGCAGGCCGTTCGGCGAAGAAGGCGATGAGCAGGGCGGAGGTGAGTCCGACCAGTTCCCAGCCGAAGTACAGCGTCGGCGGGTCACCGGCCAGGACCACGAGTTCCACCGCGCCGCCGAACAGGAGCAGCAGCAGGTGGAAGCGGGTGAAGCCGGGCTCCCGATGCAGGTAGCGGGCGGATACCGCGCCGGTCAGGCCGACGAGGGCGGCCGCGACGAGCGCGAAGGGTGCGGACAGCGGGTCCGCGCTCAGATGCCAGGTGAAGCTGTGGTCGGGTGTACCGAACCAGGGGCCGACGGCCGCGTCCACGGCCTCGCCGCCACTGACCGCCACCGCAGCGGCGAGCACCAGGCAGGCGAAGGTCACCACGCTGAACGAGGTGGCGACAACGGTGGTGGTCACCCGTTCGGAGCGGATCCGTCCGAACCACATCAGGCTGCCGAGAAGGACGACGGCCACCCCGGGCACGGCAACCGCCAGGACCAGGGTCGCGGGCAGGAGCCCGGTTCCGAAACCGCCGCTCATGGTCCGTCCGGCCTGTCCGGGAAGGGGGCGTCGAGCCACCGTGACGGCAGTCGCGGCTGCTCCGGGATGTCCGCCCACTGCTCCGACGACTGCCGCTCCGACGACAGCTGCGGCGACGGCGCCTGCGCCGGGATGTCCACCCGCGCTGGCTCACACGCCGCGAGCACGTGTGCGGGCGGCAGGTGATCGCGCTGTCCGGCGTAGTAGTGCTCCGACCGGGCGACCATCGGGAGGCGCAGGCTCTCCGGCTGGTGTGGTTCGAAGCGGCCGTCGACATGGAGCCAGGTCCGCGGCGAGTGCGGGTCCCAGGCCGCGAGCTGGATCCAGCCGCCGTCGACGAGCCGGCGCAGGTGCGGGTGCCCCCGCACGATGGACGCCAGCAGGTCGGGCTCCGCCTCCACGATCATCAGCAGCCGCATCGGCTCGTGGATCTCCACCGACTGCCAGGGCATGCCGGTACGCAGGTCGGAGGCGTGCCCGTCCATGACACCGACCAGGCCGCTGATGTTGTGGGGCAGCTTGGACCCGGCGCCGAAGCCGGTCGGGTCCACCGCGCTGAAGTAGTACTCGAGGCTGATGCCGGCTCCGACCGGTGCGGTGGACAGCAGCAGCCGGGTGAGCACGGAGCCGTCGTGATCGGCGGTGGGGTCGTAGGAGACGAGGAACGACCGGCGGTCCAGGTACAGCCCGCGGGTGCGGGAGCGCCGGCCGATCACGCAGGTGGCGTTGGTGCTGTGCCCGTACTCCGGCCGCGACTGCGCGATGTCGGCCGACCGCCCCCGCACATGGGCGTGCGCGGTGTCGGCGGCGACGTCGGCCCCCACCGACTCGAAGCGTCGGCAGCGCTCGTGCGCGTCGAGTTGGACGGCCGCGCGCAGCGCCTCGGTCGCGGTGGCCAGCGCCGCCTGCGAACCGGCCGGGACGAGGTCGGTGTCGTAGCAGGTCAGGGAGCCTTCGCAGGTGTCGTGATGGCCTGCGACGAACCAGGTGTCCGGGCCGATCAGACGGCCGCGACGGGCGAGCGCCGCCCGTACCCGTGGATGGTTCGCCATCGCCGCGAACGCCCGCGCGTTCGGGCCGCTGCGGCCGCCACCGGTCGCGCTGCAGTCGTACGCGGCCGCGTGCGGGTTGTTGACGCTGGACGATCCGTGCCCGATCACGAGGACCACACCACCGGTCGGCCCGGTCATCCCGATCGTCGTGAGCAGGGTGTCGACGATCTCCGTCATCTCGTCGACCGTGAAGCCGAGCCGCAGCGGACCCGCGCCCACACCGGGCACCAGCCCCGCGCCGCCCACCACCGCACCGGCACCGGCACTGGACCCGGATTCGACCCCTCCGGCCTCGACGCCCTCGCTGGCCTCGACGGCCAGTCGAGTCCGCGGCCAGGGGCCGGGGCGGTCATGGGGGCACAGCATCCGGGCGCGTTCACCGACGGCCCGCGGGGCCACCGCACCGACGACCAGCGGAACCAGCCGGGCCAGCCCGGCGACCGCGTTGTGGCCGGTCGGCCGACCGGACCTGCCCCGGGCGGCCGACAGGATGTGGTGGCGGTGGGCGTCCCGGCGCCGGGTCTGCTGATAGGCGATCAGCTCCGCCTGGTCCACGGCCTGCTCGACGACCAGGTTGTGCGGCGTGACCGACACCGGGCACAGCGCCCGTGGCCGGACGTCGTCGAGTCCCTGGTAGGCCATGGCGACACCGAAGAACCCCGCCGCTCCGTACGTGCGCACCCGCGGGTGGATCTCCTCCAGGTGCCGGCGCAGCGACTCCTCCCGTTCGTCCATGCAGAACACGGCCTGGAAGGCGGCCTCGGACGCGCCGCCATCCCCGGCCCCAGCCCCAGCTCCGGCCTCGGTCTCGGCCTCGGCCTCGGCACCGGCACCGAGCCCGAGCTCGGGGAAGCGGCGGTCGTGCGCGGTCAGCGCGTCGAGGATCTCGGTGCGGTAGCGCCGTTCATAGGCCAGGTGCAGCAGCCAGCGCCGTCGCCGGGAGCCGAGGTCCGCGACCGCACCCAGCCAGGCCCGGGCCCACCGCGGGTCCCCGAGCGCCTCGGTCTCGACGTCCATGATCTGTGCGAGCACGAACGCCTCGTAGACCAGCTCCAGATCGGGAGCGGACCGACCGGGGACGGCCATACCGGGGGCGGCCAGATCCTGGGCGGGCCGGTCGGGCCGGGCCTCGCCGGTCGGCCCCGCCGGGGCGCCGTCACCGAGCGGGCCGAGGTCCTCCGGGGTGGCGTCCGGGCCGATCGTCTGGCCCAGCAGGTGACGAACGACCACGACCTCCAGCGTGAGCTGGACGGCGAGCAGGTCCACAAGGCGGGCGGGCGACGGCTGCGACGGTGCCCGGTCGGGATGGGCCTCGAACTGGCGGACCATACCCGCCCAGCCACGCAGCGACATCAGCGTCGCCCGGACGGCCTCCGGCCATACCGGCACGGGGACCCGCAGCGCCCGCAGCGCCCAGGTCACCGTGCGTTCGGCGGTCCAGCCCTGGCGCAGCTGCCGGCGCAGGTGCGCGGCGAGCCCGGACCAGTGCGGCTCCCGGGTTGCCCCGAGCGTTCCGAACAGGTGACGGAAGGCTGTGAGCAGGCCGTCCTCCCGGTGCGGCAGCTCCCAGGCGGCCATCCCCTGGTCGAGGAAGGCCGCGCACAACCTGATCAGTACCGGATGGATCATCTCGTCGATGTCGACGCCGAAGTGGTGGAGCAACTGGTCACGGCGACGCAGCGGGACGGCCCGCGGTGGGGCGGGCGGCACGCACCGCAGCAGATCGCCCCACAGGGCACTCAACAGCGCGGCCCGCAGCGCTTTGCGCTCGGCGGCGCGGCCGCGCGGGGACCGCCGCCGGGACGCCGGGAAGCGCCGCCTTGCCTGTCGGGTGAGCTCCTCGCGCCGGGCCGGGGAGACGAGTGGATGGAAGTGGCTGAGCTCGCCGCCGTCCGCGAGCCGCCAGGAGACCGCGGGGGCGCTGGGGACGTCGACGAACAGGCCGAGCCGGGCGAGCCGGAAGTCGTTCCAGGTCGGCCCGCCGGGGAGGATCTCGGCGTCCCCTGCGGAAGCGGACGCGTCACCGCCCGGCCCGCCGTGCTGGTCCAGCACGGCCACGAGGTCCCGGGTGAGGATCCGGCCGGACGAAAGGTGGTCGGAGAAGGCCCGCTCGGTCTGGAACGCCGCCGTTCCCAGCAGCGCGCCGGCACGCTCGACCGCCTGCGGGAACGGGAGCTCCTCCAGGGCGTGCAGCGGGTTGTGGTGGGAGAAGTACCCGAGTGGTGCCTGGGGCGGCAGGAGCTCGGCGACCTCCTCGACGATGTGGACGATCAGTTCGGTCTGATCCTCGACGTGGGCCATGTCCCCTCCCGTCCCCCATTCATGGTGGCCCGGTTCCTTCATTTCCCGCGGGCCTTCCAGGTACTGCTTCCTCGACCAGGAATGTGTGCCCTCCAGCACGCTGGTTGCGGTACCGGCCGATCTCCGCCAGACCGAAGGCCGGCCTCTCTCCCACGACCACCCGGATTTTTCCGGGTTTTCGGCGACCGACGGCGCGGCGGGCCCGCGGGCCGACACACAATCGGCGGCGAACACGGCCGCGCATCCCAGGGGAAAAGCGCGGCCGGCTCCGCCCCACCCGAGGGTCGACCAGGCTGGCCGGTGAGCCACCGCCGTAGGATCGCCTGACAGGTATCAGTATGAAGGACTCTGGGCCCCTTCGGCACGTGCCGATCATCGCGGTGGCACGAATCACCGTCGCACTTTCCGGAAGGCCTTTCCTCCCAGCAAATCCAATGGACGGCGATTGGCGGTCGGCGAGCCCCCCGGAAGCCATCGACAAATGCTTCACGGCAACCGACCGGAGGCACCTTTCGGCGCGGGAGCGGGAAGGGCGCGCGCCACGCCGCCCGCCAGCACCCCGGAGTGACAGGCGGTACCGCAACCGCACGCTCCCTGGCGACCATGATCATCAGATTCTCACCTGGCGGCAGACCGCCGGGCCGGGCGGGCGCGGCCGAGAGCGCCACTGATGGGCGAACCCGGGGGCCGCTTCCACGAACCCGGGGGCCGCTTCCAGGAAAAACTTGAGGATTTCGGTCGCGGGCACAACCAGAATCCTCAGATCTTGCGAACCCGCAACCCCACCCCGGGCCCGACCCACAGCCTGCTTCCAGGAAAAACTTGAGGATTTCGGTCGCAGGAACAACCAGAATCCCCAGACCTTGCGAACCAGCAAAGCCGCCCCACCCGCCCCACCCGCCCGAGCCGCCCTGCGAGCAACCCCCATACAGGCGCCCGAAGTTCCTGATCACCAGGAGGCCTGTCGCACCCCGGTGCCAACCCCGATAGAAATCGGGTGGGTATGCCGGAGATCGCTCGCCGCTGGCAGGTAACCCCAGACTGCCCGGTCAAAGTCGGGTTCCGCTTACCACAGGCACCAGGACGGCCAGAATCCTCCCACCTTGCCTATGTCTTGCCTGGTGGCACGGCCGTGGGCGCGCAAGGCCGGCAGGCTCCCACCGGGCGGACCATCCAAAAAGGTGGTAAGTTTGATTTTCGGACGTACCGTGTCAGGCCACGTCGGACGAGGAGGACCCGCGATGAGCAGGACGGCCCGGGAGTGCTCGATCGCGAACGCCCTCGCCGTCGTCGGGGAGCGGTGGAGCCTGCTGGCCCTGCGGGAGGTCATGCTGGGCGCACGCCGGTTCGACCAGATCGTCGAGAACACGGGCGCGAGCCGGGACATCCTGGCCGCGAGGCTGCGGTCGCTGGTCGCGGCGGGGGTGTTGGAGAAGCGCCAGTACAGCGAGCATCCGCCGCGTCACGAGTATCTGGCGACGGAGGCCGGCCGGGCACTGCAGCCCGTGCTGCTGGGTCTCATGGACTGGGGCGACCGGTACGTCACGGCCGGCCCGCCGCCGACCGTGTGGCGGCATTCCTGCGGCGCCGAGCTGCGGCCACGCTGCGTGTGCGCGAGCTGCGGCGAGCAGGTGGAGGCGAACGGTGTCACGCCCGTCCGCCTCGGCGAGGTGAGGCCGGTCACCGAGGTGCGGCCGACGGGCTGACATGCGAACCGGCTGGCCGGCGCGCGAACCGGCCCGGGCCGGCGGGGTAAGCCCGATTCCGCCCGGCCCACCGAGGCGGCCGGGCGGCCCGGTCCCACCGGGCGGACGAACCAGACGTCCGCCCGGTGGGACCGAGGGGGTCGTGCGGCTGCTACGCGAGGGCGCCGTCGAGCTCGCCGCGCAGTTCCTCGGGCGTGACGGTCGGCTCGAAGCGACGCACGACCTTGCCGTCGCCGTCCACCAGGAACTTCGTGAAGTTCCACTTGACCTCGTCGGTACCGATGGCCTCGGGCCGCGAGCGCTTGATGTGCTCGTAGAGGAAGCCCGACTCCGGCCCGAAGTCACCGGGGGCCTCCGAGCGCAGGTAGGTGTACAGCGGAGCCGCGTCGGGCCCGTTCACCTCGACCTTACCGAGCACCGGGAACGTCACGTCGAAGTTCGTCGAGCAGAACTCCTGGATCTCGGCGTTGGTGCCGGGCTCCTGGCCGCCGAACTGGTTGCAGGGGAAGCCGAGGACCTCCAGGCCACGACCCTTGAGATCCCGGTAGAGCGCTTCGAGACCTTCGTACTGCGGCGTGAGGCCGCACTTGCTGGCAACGTTGACGATCAGCAGCGTCTTGCCGGCGTACTCACTCAGCGGGCGGGGGGTGCCGTCCGACGCCTCGACGGTGAAGTCATGGACAGTCATCTGCGACCTGGCTCTCGATGGGGCGGACCCGACGATCACGGGCCCGGCGGCGGGACGCCGAGTCGTCGCTGAACCAGGGCCAGGTACGACCGGTACGCCCCGGACGGCCGGAGGACCGCCTCGGGCGAGGCTGGGCGTGCGACGTGGACGGCGCGGACACATCGGACGCTACCCGGACGGGCAATATTCTGTCACCGCCGCGGTGACAGAAATCGCCGGTGAAGTGGGCAGCCGAGCGAGGCATCCGGGTGAAGCAGCCCGGGTAGGTGGGTGGGGCGCGCCGAGCGGGGCGGTCAGTGTGTCGGGGTGCGCAGCTGGACGAACGACATCTCGCGGCGGACCCGGAAGCCGAGGTCCTCGTAGAGCCGGATCGCGTCCATGTTCGAGACCATCACGTGGAGGAAGGGTCGGTCGCCACGGGCGAGGATGCCCATGGCCGTCGCCCTGATCAGGCGGGTGGCGAAACCGGCCCCGCGGTGCACCGGATCGGTGCACACGGCACTGATCTCGGTACGACCCGGGAATCGCATCCGCTCCCCTGCCATCGCGACGAGCCGCCCGCCGCGCCGGATGCCCAGGTAGGCACCCAGTTCGATGGTGCGCCGCTCGAACGGACCCGGCTGGGTCCGGGCGACCAGGTCGAGCATCTCCGGCACGTCCTGCGCTCCCAGGCGAACCGCCTCGGGGTCCGGACGGCCGGCCACGTCATCGCCGAGCAGCTGAACGGCGGGGACCGCCATCACGATGTCCCACCCCGGAGGCGGCAGTGACCTCAGACCCGCGCAGCCGAGGAGGACACCCGGCCCCACCAGATCGGCGAGGTCGGCCCACGCGGCCGGATCGGTGTCGTCGCTCACCGCGGCGAACGGCGAGATATCGGAGGGGTAACGCGCCGCGCGCCCGTGCACGATGGCCAGCGCAGTGTGTACGCCCGTCAGCGACGCCCAGACCGGGTTGTCGAGTGCCGCCTCCGGAGTGGTGACTGCCACCGACCCCAGGCTCGCGCCCGGCAACGCACTCGGGCTCGGGCTTGCGCCCGTCGGACCCATCCAACCTCCCACCGGCGACAGGCGCCCAGGACGCGCCCACGGTCAGACTATGCGCCGGGCCCGAAACCCGGTGAACGGCCCACCCTCGTCGCGGGCCGGCGGCCACCCGCCACCAGCTCGGCCGAATGCCGCACCGGGCCCGTCAGACGGCTCCTCGAGCGGGTCGGCGGTCGTGACGCGGGGTCCGGACGCGCCCGCGCGAGAAGGGCCCGTCAGCCGCGCCGTCAACCGCGCCGTGGACCGGCCCGCCGCACGCCTGAGCCAACCGGGGGGCGACCGCAGGTGGCGCTCCGAACGGCGACACGCGCGACCGGCCATGGGCGTCGAACTTGACAACCAGCCGAGGAACGCCCCCTCCGGGCCACGGAACAGCCCGCACCCGGCGGCCGCACCACCCCCGTTCGGAGGGGGCGCGGCCCACCGCCCCGCACCCGGCCCCGACCGGAATGCGCTTGGAACAGGCCGGATTCTCACCCACCCGCACACCGGCCGGCAGACCGAACCCGTGAACTGAGAATGAATTTAGCACATAACAGCAGCGGCCGACACCGACTTAAAAGCGTCGTCGTTTCTGGCGAGAAATAGCCCGGTCAGGCCAGCGCGGCCGCCGGGAATGCCAAGCTGTCAACTCCGCGCAGCGGCGCCCCCGTTCAGCCGGGGGCTGTGCATCGGTTTCCAGCAAAACAGGATCAATCCAGATTCACTACAGAAACACAACAGAAACACTCCGATACCACTTTCGGCTATGGCCCGGAGATAGCCCGCAACGCCCGCCGCACGACCCGCCTAGGCGGTCAATAGCATGTGCGACGCGCAGATGACCTGCACTGATAGTTCGGGTTCGACCCAGGATCGACACCGGATCAACCCAGGTAGGACAGGCGCATCGGGGCGACGGCAAGGGGGCGGAGATCGACGCGGTCAGCACGGCCGGAGAGGGGCTCCAGGCCGGTGTCAATAGGCATCGGGAACCACATTTCAGCGGCCACTTCACTTCATTTTTCCGCGACGCGGAGAAACATTACGAAACTACCCCGGGCGACCCCTCGAAGGCGACTCACAAGCGCCCCGGAGGAACCTCGGGAGACATCAGCCAACGAACGGGACAACGCGCGGCGCCACGCAAGATCCGTCGATTCTCAGCCGAATTCCCGACGGAAGTTCCTGACCGCGGCGGGCCGGCCCTGAGCCACCGACCACCGACGACGAGGACCTGATCGATGTCAGAACACGCAATCGCGCGCCATCAGGTGCGGCGACCACCGACGGTCCGCGACCTGATCGCACCGCCGATCGCCGCGGTGCTGGTGGTGATGCTCACCGGCCTCGGCATAGCCGCGGTGTCACCCACCGACGCCCGCGGGCCGGTCCTGTTCTGCGCATCCGTCGCCGCCATAGTCGTCGGGCTGGCGAGCGTCTTCGCGGTCCGCAACCGGCAGATCGCCATGGAGCTGCGCGGCCGGGTCGTCACGCTCGAAGCGAAGGTCAAGACCTCCACGGCGCAGACGGAACGGCTGTCCCGGGAGGTGCTCCCCCTCGTCGTCACCCGCCTGCGAGAGGGCGCCACCGCCCAGGCCGCCCTCGGGGAGGCGCCGCGAGGTACCGACGGCGCGCACCTGCACATTCTGCGCACCGTGGCAGAGGAGGTCAGCCGCGGCGAACGGATGCGCTCCGCCGCGATGGCCGCCTGCGCGAGCGCCGCCGGCCGCATGCAGGCGTTGAGCACCGCCATGCTCGCCGACCTTCGCACCATGGAGGAACGGCACAGCGAGGAGGTTCTCGGCGACCTGCTGCGGCTCGACCACCTCACCGCCCAGGCGGGGCGCCTCGCTGACAGCATCGCCGTTCTCACCGGCGGGCGTTCGGGTCGTCGCTGGACCAAGCCGATCGTCATGGAAAGCCTGCTGCGCGGGGCGATGGGACGGATCAGCGCCTACCAGCGGGTCCGGCTCCACTCGACCAGCACCGTGGCCGTGGTCGGCTACGCCGCCGAGGGCGTGATGCACACGCTCGCGGAACTCATGGACAACGCCACCAGCTTCTCGCCGCCCTCCGAAGAGGTGCACGTCTACGTCGAGGAGGTGCAGGCCGGCGTCGTCATCACCATCGAGGACGGCGGCCTGGTCATGGGGCAGGCAGCCCTCGAACGGGCCGAACGCGCCGTCTCGGCGGAATCGCTCGACCTGACCAGCCTCTCCGGCACCCGGCTGGGCCTCGCGGTCGTCGGCGTGCTCGCCCGCAAACACGGTCTGACGGTGTCCTTCCGCCCGTCGTCGCGCGGCGGAACCGGTGCCATCGTGATGGTTCCGCGCCAGCTCATCACCGCGCCGAGATCGGTGGAGCCACCGCCCACGATCAGCGACGCGACGGACGCGGCGACCACGGGCCTGCGCACCGCCGTGGCGGCCCGGGCCCCACGGGCCCTGCCGCCCGCGGCCGCCGACGACCGGCACAGCCGAAGCGCGGCCGCGTCGGACCCCGGCTTCAACCGGCAGCGGCAGGGAGCGGGTGGTGGTGGTGACCTGGCGAACCACCAGCCACGCAGACCGGATCCGTCCGAGTTCGTCACGGCCCTGGGTGCCCTTCCCACCCGTGAACCCGGCGCCTTCCCGACCCGCGCCGGTACCAGGAACGCTCCGAGCACGGAGCAGACTCACGCCCACCCCCACGTCGCGCTCGACACCGGGCCGAGCGGCACCGCGGACACCGCAGCCGCCACCGGCATCGATGCCGTCACCGCCCGGATCACCCTGCCCAAGCGAGCCCGCGGCCAGTCCCTCACCGCCAGCACCCGCGCGGCCGGCCCCGCCGTCTCCCGCCCGCGCTCACACCGGGCCCGTCGCAACTCCATCGCGAACTTCGCCGCGTTCCGTCGAGCCATGCGCGCCGCCAGCGCGACCAGGTCGACCACAACGCGCCCGGCGGCTCCTGGTCCGACGCCGGCGAGCCCGCAGATGCCGACCCAGGGGACGGCGGAGCTGGCAATGCCGGGACTGGGCATGCCTGGACCGGGCATGCCGGGCCCTGCGGCGCTCTTCGGCCCGACAACGGGCACAGCGTCCGCGACGAACCCGGCGCCCATCGACGCGGAAACCACCATCTCCGCGGAGCAGTTCGAGATGGCGGCGCTGGCGGAGCTGATCGAGATGGCGGAGCTGGCCGCGGCCCGCACCTCGGACGAGGCCCCGGCCATGCCGACGGACACACCTGAGCCGGGCCCGGAGCTGGCCACGACCGTCCAACCGGAGAGCTTCGCCGCCGCGGTCGGCCCGACCGACACGGCCGACACCGCCGCCGCCGATGTCGCCGATGTCGACGCCGCTGCTGCGACCGCGCAGGCCTCCGAGACCGCGACGACCTCCGCGACCACGCGGGGCTCCGCTACCGGGGAGCTGCCCGCGGCGGCGACGGACAGCTCCGAGTCGGCCGTGACCGACATCGAGGACAGCCGGCCACCGGCCACGCCCGGCCCGACCACCGGCCCCAGCCCGGCTGGAGGGGCCGGAGCGGGGGCTTCGGCTGGGGCCGGTTCGAAGCCGCCGCTGGCTCCGACGCGCGTGGGGTCCGCGCCGACCCGACGCACCCGGCCGACGAGGACGTCCCGGTGAGGACGTCCCGATGAGCGGCACCGGCTGCCCGCTGGCTGACCGGACCGGACCGGTTCGGTCAGCCAGCGGGGACGTCCCGATCAGAACCTTCCCGACCTGGCCTTTCCACGACGACCAGACCAGCACTGGACGACCAGATTGGAGGCAGGGGCAACCCGGGCGGGCCCACCGCACGGCACCCCGCAATCCCGATGAATACCACTGAGAGCGATCTTGACTGGCTGCTGGAGAACCTCCTCGCTCGTACCCCGGGAACGCACCATGCCCTGGTGCTGTCCCGGGACGGGCTCAAGCTGTGCCGGTCATCGGGCCTGAGCATCGACCAGGCCGACCAGCTCTCCGCGATCGCCTCGGGCATCCAGAGCCTCGCGCACGGAGCGTCCATCGAGTTCGGGGACGGCACCGGCGGGGTTCGGCAGTCGATGACCGAGTTCCACGGCGGCCTGCTGTTCATCGTCGACGCCGGCCAGGGTGCCCACCTGGCGGTGATCGCGACCGACGACGCGGACGCCGGCATCATCGGCCACAACATGAGTGAGCTGGTCGAACAGATCGGCGAATACCTGAGCGCCGCACCCCGCGGGCCCGTCCAGCCCGCCGGACAGCCGTGATCCGACGGCTCGTCGACAGCGAGGACCCGGACCGGCTGTACACCGTCACCGGTGGTCGCAGCCGGGCCGGACGCACCGCGTTCGACCTCGTCACGCTCGTCACGAGCAGAGCGGACCCCGCCCCTGGGATGCAGTCCGAACACATTCGGATCCTGCGGGTCTGCCGGGCCCCTACCGCAGTGGTCGAACTCTCGGCGGATCTGAAGCTCCCCGTGAGCATCGTGAAGATCCTGCTCTCCGACCTGTTGGAGAGGGGCCTGATCGCGGCAAGCCACCCCTCCACCCCGACCGATCCGCTTCAACTTCCCGATCCCGCGTTCCTGAAGCAGGTGCTCGTTGGACTCCAGAAGCTCTGAGGTCGCCGTCCGGCCGCCGCTGCAGACCACGGCCAAGGACGGCGTCAAGATCGTGATCGTCGGCGGATTCGGCGTCGGCAAGACCACGATGGTCCGTTCCGTCAGCGAGATCCGCCCACTGAGCACCGAGGAGGTGATGACCGAGGCCGGCGTCGGCATCGACGACCCCGGCGCGGTCACGGACAAGAACACCACCACCGTCGCGTTCGACTTCGGACGCATCAGCCTGGACGCGCAGATGGTGCTGTACCTGTTCGGCGCGCCCGGTCAGGAACGGTTCTGGTTCCTGTGGGACCGCCTGTTCGCCGGCACCATCGGCGCGGTCGTCCTCGTCGACACCCGCCGGGTCTCCGACTCCTGGTATGCGATCGATCGGCTGGAACACCACCGGATGCCGTTCATCGTCGCGAGGAACAACTTCGGCGAGCCCGAGCACTCCCTCGAGGACCTGCGCGAGGCGCTGTCCCTCTCCCCCGACGTGCCCGTCATCGACTGCGACGCCCGGCACCGCTCGTCCAGCAAGGACGTGCTGATGACGCTCGTACAGCACCTCTACGAGCAGGCCTCCGCCCGCAAGGAGGCCTCATGACCACGATGCTCGGTCCGGGCGCGGGGCCGGCTCCGCGCCCGGGCGTGGGCCGCGGCCGCTCCGACATCGCCCCGGTGCGGCGCCCGCAGGCCCGGGGCCACCGCGACCCGCGTCCCAATCCGGCCTCGAACCCGCACCGCACCCCCGCTCCCGCCCCTGCCGCCGCGCCCGGCCCGGTGATCCCGGTGACGTTCGACGGCACCCGGCACGCCTGGCTGGTTCTGGGGTACCGCGAGCTGCACTACGTTCTGAGCAGCCCGGAGATCTTCACCAGCGATCCGCGTAACCGGGCCCGCCGGGAGAACATCCCTGCGGACTGGGCGCCTCTCCCCGGGCTGGGCCGGCGCCCCTCGCTGCTCCACACCGACAGCGAGGACCATCAGCGCCGCTACCAGGCGGTCAACGACGTCCTGGGCGAGGTGGACGTCTTCCTCCTGCGCGCGCGGGCCGAGGCCATCACCGACAGCGTGATCGACGACTTCGCCGGGCTCGGCTCGGCCGATCTGGTCGCGTCGTTCGCGCACCAGGTGCCCGCCCTGGTCCTGGCCTCGCTGTGCGGACCGGACGACCTCGACGCCACCCAGATCGCCGAGGACCTCGTCGACCTGGTCGACATCGACGCGGACGCCGCCCGCGGCCATCGCCATCTCGTCGCCCGGCTGCGCGACCTGCTCGCCATCCGACTGGACGAGCCTCCCACCGAGGACATCATCTCCGGCCTGATCGACCATCCGGCCGAGCTGACGGACGACGAGATCGTCGAGGATCTCGCGGTCGCCCTCGGCTTCGGGATGCGCACGGTGGCTGGTTGGATCGGCAACTCGCTGCGTCTGCTGCTCACCGACGGGTCCTTCGCGCTGGAGCTGTCCGGCGGGCGGCGCAGCGTCATGCAGGCACTCACCCGGGTCCTGTGGGAGGACACGCCCCTGCAGATCACCGCCGGCCGCTGGGCGACCCGCGACATCCAGCTCGGTGGCCAGCGGATCAGGGCCGGGGAGATGGTCGCGCTCGGCCTCGCGGCGGCGAACTCCGATCCCCGGGTCCGCCGCGACCACGCCTCGGGCCCGCCGGCCGGGTGCGGCGCCGCGCTCGCCCACCACCACAACCCGGGCGGCGGCCCGGCCCTGCGGGGCACCGCGCACCACGCCGGAAACGCGACCGGCGCCGACGCCGACGCCGACGCCGACGGCACTGTCACGGCGTCCGGGCCCAACAGCGCGCACCTGTCCTTCGGGCACGGTGCGCACCGCTGCCCGTTCCCCGCACAGGAGATCGCCGAGGTCATCACACGGACCGCCGTCGAGGTGCTCCTCGACCGGCTGCCCAACGTGCGGCTCGCCGTACCCGCGGGCGCGCTGGCCTGGCGACGCACCGCGTGGAACAGGGCACTGACCGCCCTGCCGGTCCGGTTCAGCCCAGTTTGACGTCCGCGACTGGCCGCGCCGCACGGCATCACGCTGAAACCGAGCCCGGAGACCACCGATGACCGATCCCCACTCACGCCAGCCCGGCGCCTGCCCGAGCGGCATGCCCCGGCCGCTGAGCGGCGCGCGCCAGTACAGCCCACTGCGCCAGTACGGCACGTCCTGCCCGGCGCCGAGCACCACCCGGCGCGGCGAGGCTCCCGGAACCGGCAGGACCCGCGGGTCTGCCGGGCCGGGTTCGTCCAGCTCCCCGGCCGTGCCGGCCGCACCGGCCACACCGGCCGCGTCCACCGCGTCCGCGATGCCCGCATCGTCCGCTCCGCCGGGAACGGCCGATGCGCCCACCACCGCGCTCGGGTTCACCGGCACGCCCGGCGCCACCGCGGCCGGCCCACCGGAGCCCCGACGTCCCGGCTCACCGCCGGTGCCGCCCATCGCGCCACCCGGTGAGCGGGACCGCGGCCAGGAACCGGCGCGCCAGCCCGACGACCGGTCGACGTTCGAGGCCCGCTGGCCCGCGCACCACGGCGCCGCCCGGCTGCCCGCCGAGGGACCCGGCAACCGGCGCGCCGCCTTCTACCACCAGATCAGGGACGAGCACGGGCCGGTCGCGCCGGTCCTGCTCGAAGGTGACATCCCGGCCTGGCTCGTCCTCGGCTACCGGGAGGTCGTCTACGTCGCGGGGACGCCCGCCCTGTTCGGGCGGGATGCCCGGATCTGGAATGCCTGGGATCTGGTCCCGTCGGGCTGGCCCCTGCAGCCGATCGTCGGCCAGCGACCCTCCCTGCGCAGCCTCGACGGGCCCGCCCACACCCGGCGGCTGGCGGCGATCGGTGACGTGGTCGGCAGGTTCGAGTCGCACGACCTGCGGGCCCGGGTGACCCGTGGCGCGGACACCCTGATCGACGCGGTGGCGGGCAACGGCCGGGCGGAGCTGATGAGCCAGTACGCCGGCCCGCTGCCCGCGATGGTCAACGCCGAGATGTGGGGGCTGCCCGCCGGCGACCTGACCGCCCTGGCCCGGGATCTGACCCTGCTCGTCAGCGGTGGCACCGGAGCCCGCGACGCGCGCCGCCGGGTCCACGCGATGCTCGTGCGGGTCGTGCGCCGCCGCCGTGACCAGCCCTGCGACGACGCCGTCTCAGCGCTGATCGCCCACCCGGCGGAGCTCACGGACGAGGAGATCGTCGAGGACGTCATGGCGACCCTGACCGTGGCCCAGGCACCGACCGCCGACTGGATCGGGAACACCCTTCGCCTGATGCTCACCGACGACCGGTTCGCCGTGGATCTCGCGGGCGGCCGGCTCAGCGTCGGCGGTGCCATGGCCGAGGTCCTCTGGGCGGACCCGCCGATCCAGAACCTGGTCGCGCGGTGGGCTCGCCGTGACCTCCGGCTCGGCGGGCGGTGGATCCGCTCCGGCGATCTCCTCATCTTCGGCCTCTCCGCCGCGAACACCGATCCGCGCGCGCGTCCGCGCGAGTCCGGCCGGGCGGCCGGCAACAACGCCCACCTGGCATTCGGCCACGGCGAGCACCGCTGTCCCTTCCCCGCGCAGATGGCCGCCGAGACGATCGCGACCACGGCCGTCGAGGTCCTGCTCGATCGCCTCCCCGACCTGGAGCTCGCGGTGGAGCCCACGGCGCTGCTGTGGCGCCCCTCGGTCTGGGTGCGTGGCCTCGCCACCCTGCCGGTCCGGTTCACGTCGCCTTGACCGGTGTCGGTCCGCGCGACTGATCCGAAGCCCGGAAAAACCTCAGGGCCCGTGGGGAAACCCACGGGCCCTGAGGTTTGGTGCTGGTCACCAGCGCCGGGAGCACCAGGTGCTCCCTCGCCGGACTACTCCCTGCCGAACTGCTCCCGAAGCCGCCGCAGCGCCTCCTCGTCGATCGCCGAAGCGGGCTGCTCCGACTGCGAGGTGTAGGAGGACGGCGCCGCAGCTGCCGCGTCCGCCTCCTGCGCCGCCCGGATCTGGGCCTGGTGGGCCTCGTACCGGGTCTGGGCCTCGGCGTACTGCCGCTCCCACTCGGCCTGCTGCTCCTCGAAGCCCGGCAGCCATTCGCCGGTCTCGGGGTCGAAGCCCTCGGGGTAGACGTAGTTGCCCTGCTCGTCGTACTTGGCTTCCATGCCGTACTGGCTCGGGTCGAACGTGTCGCCCTCACCGGCCAGCGCGGAGGCCTCGTTGGCCTGCTTGAGCGAAAGGCTGATCCGACGGCGGTCGAGGTCGATGTCGATGACCTTGACGAGGATCTCGTCGCCGACGTTCACAACCTGCTCGGGGATCTCGACGTGGCGCTCGGCCAGCTCCGAGATGTGCACCAGGCCCTCGATGCCCTCGTCCACCCGGACGAACGCACCGAACGGCACGAGCTTGGTAACGCGGCCGGGCACGACCTGGCCGATCGCGTGGGTCCGGGCGAACTGACGCCACGGGTCCTCCTGCGTCGCCTTCAGCGACAGGGAGACCCGCTCGCGGTCCAGGTCGACGTCGAGGACCTCGACCGTGACCTCCTGGCCGACCTCGACCACCTCGGACGGGTGATCGATGTGCTTCCAGGACAGCTCGGAGACGTGCACGAGACCATCCACGCCACCCAGGTCCACGAAGGCACCGAAGTTGACGATGGAGCTGACCACGCCCTTGCGGATCTGACCCTTGGCAAGCTGCGCCAGGAACTCCGAGCGCACCTCGCTCTGGGTCTGCTCCAGCCAGGCGCGGCGGGAGAGAACCACGTTGTTGCGGTTCTTGTCCAGCTCGATGATCTTGGCTTCGAGCTCGCGGCCCACGTAGGGCTGAAGGTCGCGGACGCGACGCATCTCCACGAGCGAGGCGGGGAGGAAGCCACGCAGGCCGATGTCGAGGATGAGACCACCCTTGACGACCTCGATGACGGTGCCGGTGACGACGCCGTCCTCCTCCTTGAGCTTCTCGATCGTGCCCCAGGCGCGCTCGTACTGGGCGCGCTTCTTGGACAGGATCAGACGACCTTCCTTGTCCTCCTTCTGGAGGACAAGGGCCTCGACTTCATCTCCGACCGAGACGACCTCGTGCGGGTCGACATCGTGCTTGATCGAGAGCTCCCGTGACGGGATCACACCCTCGGTCTTGTAGCCGATGTCGAGGAGCACCTCGTCGCGGTCCACCTTGACGATGACGCCCTCGACGATGTCGCCGTCGTTGAAAAACTTGATCGTCTTGTCGACCGCGGCGAGGAAGTCCTCGGCCGAGCCGATGTCGTTGACCGCAACCTGTGGTGTGGTCGGGCTGTGCGAGGTGGTCACGGTCTCCACGGGTCGTACGTCGGTGGTGCTCGTCAAGGGGTCGGCTCCGACTGGGAATCGTCTCTTCGCGCGAGGGCCGGATCGAACCGCCGGGACGGAGGGACAGGCACCGCAAGAACGACACTGTCAGAACCGAAAGCGACTGCTCGAGTGGATCCGCTCGGTCTGAGACCCACGAACCCTCGTGCAACTCCCAAGTCTAGGGAGCGGTGTCCCTGGAGGTCAACGGGAGCAGCCACCGACTCGAAGTCGATCGGCCGGATCGCCGGCTCGGCAGGCCATCTCGTGGCCACCCAGCGGCCATCCCGCTCACCCTTTGACGCTCACATAGTACGAAAAGTCACCTGGTCTCGTCCTCGAGTTGACTGTGAAAGTGTCCACGTCGACCCTCGGGCGTTCCGCCCGGGGACGGCTGGTGCGACCGCGCGTCACGCCGATCCCGGCGGCTGAATCCCCGGTGGGCGGCCCGGGGAGCAGGTGCGCCCGGGATGTCCTCGGGAGGCACCCGGGTGGCGGGCACGTCGCCGGATCGAGCCTGTCCCGTCCCGCCGATCCGCAGCGGCATCGTCCGTGCCGGGTCACCGTCCACAGCACCGGCGGCGACGCCGCCCACACCGAGGTGTCCGCCATCCGACACCGCGACGCCGCGCGTCAGGCCGGTCGCCAATGGCGCCGTGGTGCCTGGCCCGGCTGCCTGGCCGACCCGCCCGGCCGGCCTCGAACGGGCCCGCAGCCGGCCCACCAGCCACCGCCCCAGCGCGATGAACGGGCGCTCGACCAGCAGGTAGGTCACCGCGGAGACGGCGCAGGTCAACCCCAGGACCATGAGGAAGAACGGCCAGAAGGGGCGCGCGCCGTCGGCCGGGCTGATGCGCTCGACGACGACGTCGATGACGGTGGTGTGCCACAGGTAGATGCCGTACGAGATCATCCCGAGCCAGGCCATCGGGCGGCAGGCGAGGAACCTGCGCACCAGGCCGCGGTCGCTCGGCCCGAACACCGCGGGCATGAGCAGGAAGAAGCCGGTCAGGCCGTAGAAGAGGTGGCGCCCCATGTCCTGGCCGCGGTCCGGGATGAACAGCGGGCTGCGGGGCAGCCCGAGCTGCGTGCTCGAGAACCAGTAGAAGAACGCGGCGGCCAGCACGCAGGCGGCCCCGAACCAACGCCACTGCGCCCAGCGCGGCGAGCGCCCGTTCTGGGTGTACCAGGCGGACAGGACCGCGAGCAGCATGCCCATGGCGAACAGGTCCCACCAGACCGGCAGCCACACCGTCCAGCCGTCCGCCCACCAGATGTCGGACCCGATCAGCTTGTAGTGCAGCACCCGGCTGATGACGAAAATCACCGCGAGCGCGGCGAGCTCGACCTTCAGCTGGGCGCGGGGGGAGCGCCGCCGGCGGACGAGCAGCCAGGCGTAGAGCGGGATGGAGAGGTAGAACGCGAACTCGATGTTGAGGGTCCAGGCCTGGGTCAGGCCCTGGATCGCGGTCTCCTTGCGGTAGCCCTGCGCGAACAGGGCGGTCTGCACCAGCCCCTTGAAACCGTGGACGCCCATCCGCTCGTCCGGCACGACGTTCAGCGCGACCGCGAGCGCCAGCCAGTAGAGCGGGATGATCCGCAGCAGGCGACGGACGTAGAAGGCCGGGGCGTCGGGAGCCCGGCGGCCACTGAGGTGCGCGGCGGCGAACGGCCGGTAGAGCAGGAAACCCGAGATCAGGAAGAAGATCTCCACGCCGATCTCGCCCCGGGCCACGTAGGTCCCGATCGCGTTGTCGCCCGTGGTCAGCCCGCTGTAGAAGGCCACGTGGACGACCAGCACCAGCAGCGCGGCGATCCCACGCAGCCCGTCGAAGCCGGGGAACACCACCGGCGGGCCTGACCGGGCCTCCGACCGCCCCGTCACCTCCGCCGATCCGGATGATCCGGATGTTTCAGTCGGTTCGGCGCCAGCCGGCCCACGCCGGGACTCCACGGCGGGCCCCGCACCATCGGTGACAGCACCGGCACCAGCGCCAGCACCAGCGAAGGCCACGCTTTTCGTGGCAACGCCGAGCTTGCCTCGGAAGCCGGCGGTCATCTATCCCGACCGCCACTGTCGGTGATGTCAGGCACGCACGCAAGGTACCAGGAGGTACCACGCGCGGGCCCCGCGCAAGCGTGACGCCGGACCGCTACCGACCTCGCCGCAAGCGCCCGTTTCCCCCGGCGTCCAGCGAGAATCCTGACCCGACGGCGCTTGGTGAAGCCCGCCACGGCCAGCCGGCGCGGCCTGCGCCTTTCTCCGGGGCGGCACGCGACCATACAGAGGACCAGCACGGACAGTAGTGACTTGGCAAGATTGCGCCGCAACTGATCGCAGTGTGTTTAGCGCGGATCGCACGAAGCGCCACCGCGGTGGCGCCAGCGACGCGGAGCGGCTACGCCCGGCACGCACTAACACCCATATACCGACATACAACGACCAGCACCAACGATCGCGAATGCTCAACGGAGGACGTATACATCGGAAGTGGTGGTCAATTAATCAACGGGTTGAGCTGTCCGACCAGCCGACCGGCTAACGTGGATGCCGCGCCGTCCGGCCAGCGGACGACGAGCGGCGCGCCTGACCCCAGCCTCGCCAGCCGAACGGGCAACTACGCTGAACTGCGCCGACGGTGCCAGCAGTCCCGCCACAGGCCCTCCGGTCAGCCCGGCCAGGCAGCCCATCCGCCCACGCGCAATGGGCTTCCGTCGTGCCGATCAACACACTGGACAGCTCGAGCCTCGCCACCCATCAGTGTCGTCGGGCGATCCCTTCGTCGTAGCCTCGACGCCGTGGTACCGCCGGGACGACAACTGGGTGAATCCGACGGGCAAGGATGATTCCGAGTTTTCTCCCCCGACCACAGCGAGGTGACGTCGAGCCCATCCAGGACAGGCAATGGCAATGTGGATGCCGGCCGGGGCACATCGCCGGCGCAGCCGTGACCACGCGGCCGGGCGACAAACTCGTTTCCCGCGACGACACGGCGAATTCGGGCGGACCGGGCAGTCGGGCCGGGCCGACGTCGGTCGACCCGGCCAGCCCTCGATCCGCGTCAAAGGCGGACCCGCGAGCAGGCGCCCGCCTCACATCGGGCATCGTGGTCGTAACGGACATTGCACCCAGGCCGGGAGATCGTTCCTGGTCAGCCGCGTTCCGAGCCCAGGATCCGCGGGTCACCGGATCGACGGGCCAGGTAACAACGACTCGGAAAGGGGACTGGGCTGAGCCGCCGAGAGATCGACACCCACCCGCTGGCCCGCCCCCGACGCGGCAGTTCGCGGGAAGGCCGGGCCACCACCAGGACTGGCTCGCGCCGGGAGCGTGACCGCGCCGTGGGCTCCGACCAGCTGGCCACCGGCCTTTCACCCGACCAGAACCGCCTCGACCGCAGCCGCCTCGACGCCGCGTACCAGCGCGACGCCGTCCCCGACCCTGATGGTCGGCTGCGCACGGCGACCGGCTACCGGGGCGAGGACACCGAGCGGATCGAGCGCACCTCCGCCCGGACACGGATACCGGGACCCCCCCGGCCATCGGCACGCACCCGGCCACCGACGCAGCCGGGCCCGCTGGAGACCGGCCCGATGGAGACCGGCCCGGCGCGTCCCAGCCTGCGCAGGAGCGGCCCGCGGAAGGCCGCTCCGACGGACTCCGGCCCGCGGGAGACCGGCGTGCCGCGGCCCAGCAGCTCTCCAGAGACCGGCCCGACCGACACCGGCCCGATGGAGACGGGCCCGCTCACGGCTCCGGTCCTCGCGCCGCTCGGCCACTCCCCCGCGCTGGACGGCCTGCGGGCACTGGCGGTCATGAGCGTCATGGCCTACCACGCCGGTCTGAGCTGGATGCCGGGCGGACTGCTCGGCGTCGACGCCTTCTTCGTGCTCTCCGGATTCCTGATCACCGGCCTGCTTGTCACCGAGTACCGCGCGACCAGGCGCATCGACCTCAGGTCGTTCTGGATCCGGCGCACCCGCCGGCTGATGCCGGCGCTGCTGACCATGATGCTCGGGGTGGCGGCCTATGCCCGCTGGGTAGCGGCTCCCAGCGAGGTCGCGACGTTGCGCATGGACGCGCTGGCCACCCTCGGCTACGTCGCCAACTGGCGCTTCGCGCTGTCGGACCAGAGCTACTTCGATCATCTCTCCACCCCGTCGCCGCTGCTGCACACCTGGTCGCTGGCGGTGGAGGAGCAGTTCTACGTGCTGTGGCCGCTGTGCGTCTACCTGCTGATGTGGCAGACCGGACGGACGGTGGCCCGCTGGCGCAACCAGCGCCGCCGGGCCCAGACCCTGATCCTCACCGTGGCGGTTCTCGGGGCGGAGGCCTCGGCGCTGCTCGGGCTGTTGCTGGTCCTGCTCGACAGCGACGAGTCCCGGATCTACTACGGCACGGACACCCGTGCCCAGGCACTGCTCGCCGGCGCGGCCCTCGCCGTCTGGCGGATCCAGCGGCGGACTCCGCTCACCGCACGGACGAAGAAGGGCCTGGCGGTCGTCGGGTGCCTGGCGGGCCTGGCGATGCTCACGATCTGGGCGACCGTCGACGGGGAGAGCCGGATGCTGTATACCGGCGGCTTCCTGGGCGTGGCAGTCGTCGTGATGCTGCTGATCGCCTCGATCATCGAGGTGCCGACCGGGCCGGCCGCGAAAGTGCTCTCCTGCGCCCCGTTGCCTGCCATCGGTCGGGTCTCCTACGGGCTTTACCTGTGGCACTGGCCAGTCTTTCTGACTGTCACCGCCAGCCGCACCGGGCTGAGCGGCCCGGCGCTGCTCGCGGCCCGGGTCGCCGTCACGGCGGCGATCACCATCGCCTCGTTCCACCTGGTCGAGAACCCGATCCGGCGCGGGAAGATCCGCTTCCCCCGGCCGCGGCTCACTGTTCCCGCCTCGATCGGCGCCGTCGTCGCCGTCGTCATGGTGGCGACGATCGCGGATCCTGCCGCCGGACGTGGCGCGGCCGATCTGGAACGCCTGGCACAGCAGGCCGCGTCCGCGGCGCCACCGACGGCGCGCGCCGAGCCCGCCTCCGGTGGCCGGGCCCTGCGCGCGATCATGGCCGGCGACTCGCTCGCGCTCACGCTGGGTTTCAGCCAGTTCACCGTCACCGCGGCGGACCAGGGGATGGAGGTCCGCGACGCCTCCGAGCTCGGCTGCGGCGTCTCCCGGGCACAGCCGAGGTACCTCAAGGGCGAGCGGGACTATCCGCAGGCGAGCTGCGTCAACTGGCCCAACCGGTTGCGGCAGAAGGTCGACGAGGTCCACCCCGACGTCGCGCTGCTGCTGGTCGGCCGCTGGGAGGTCACCGACCAGGTGTACAACGGTCGCCGGACGCACATCGGCGATCCCGCCTTCGACGCCTACCTGGGGCGGGAGCTCGATCTGGCGATCACCACGCTCTCGGCCGGCGGGGCGAAGGTGGTCCTTCTCACCACCCCCATGTTCAGGAAGGACGAGGCGGCTGACGGCAGTATCTACCCGGAGACCAGGCCGGACCGGGTGATCGCGTTCAACGCCCTGCTACGCCAGGCAGCCGCCCGGCACTCCGCGGTGACAACTGTGATCGATCTCGCGACGATCCTCAGCCCGGACAACCAGTACCGCGACGAGATCGACGGCGTACAGGTACGCGACGACGACGGCGTGCACATCAGCAACGGTGGTGGCGCACGGGCAGGTGATGTCATTGTGCCTCAGCTTGTACGGATGCTCCGCCCGGCCACAACTGGCGGCGCGGGCACGCCGAGCCCGGTACCCGAGTGACCTCGTCGCTTTACCTGGCGCTAACCTTCCGCAGCAGTACTCCACGGTCCACAGGAGGATGATCGTGCCTCGCGCACTGATTACGGGAATCACCGGCCAGGACGGCTTGTACCTGGGTGAGCTGCTGGTCGGGCGGGGTTATGAGGTGTTCGGCCTGGTGCGCGGGCAGTCGAACCCGAAGGTCGCGACGGTGGAGCGGGTGGTCCCGGGGGTGGTGCTCCTGGAGGGGGATCTCACCGATCTGCCGTCGTTGATCGGTGCCGTGGAGATCTCGCAGCCGGACGAGGTGTACAACCTGGGTGCGATCTCCTTTGTGGGTCTCTCCTGGAAGCAGGCGGAGCTGACCGGTGAGACCACCGGAATGGGAGTTTTGCGGGTTCTGGAGGCGTTGCGGATCGCGGCGGGTAACGATTTGTCGCGCGTGCGCTTCTACCAGGCGTCCTCGTCGGAGATGTTCGGGAAGGTGCGGGAGACCCCGCAGCGGGAGACGACACCATTTCACCCGAGATCGCCGTATGGGGTGGCGAAGACATTCGGGCACTATCTGACGGTGAACTACCGCGAGTCATATGGGTTGTTCGCGTGTTCGGGGTTGCTGTTCAACCACGAGTCGCCGCGGCGCGGGATCGAGTTCGTGACGCGGAAGATCTCTCGGGCGGTGGCGCGGATTTCGCTGGGGTTGCAGGACTCGGTGTCGCTGGGAAATCTCGAGTCGCGGCGGGACTGGGGTTTCGCCGGGGATTATGTGGACGCGATGTGGCGGATGCTGCAGCAGGACGTCCCGGACGACTTCGTGGTCGCGACGGGTGAGACGCACAGCATCCGGGAGCTGTTGGATGTGGCGTTCGCGCGGGTGGGGATCGAGGACTGGTCGGAGTACGTGCGGGTCGATCCGCGGTTCTTCCGGCCGGCGGAGGTCGACGTGCTGGTGGGTGATGCGTCCAAGGCTCGTGAGGTGCTGGGGTGGAAGCCGCGGGTGGGCTTCCATGAGCTGGTTGAGATGATGGTCGACGCCGACCTCGCCGCCGAGGCCGCAGCCGCGGGACAGACGCTGACGAACAGGTGACTGATGCTGCCCGGACACTCATGTCGGGACGCGTGCGAAAGGCCCGCATCCCACACCCTGCGGCCCGCGCCACGACTCGGCGCGGGTGAGTTCACGTCCGGATGCATGTCACGCCCTGTGACGGGGAGGGTACGCGCGTGCGTGACTCCGGGGGACAGCCGATGAACACTGGTCCGGCCGCCGGTTCCCTCCCCCCTCAGTCCCGCGGACGACACCGTTCGGGCCGACGGGCACCCATGTCGTTCCGCGCGTCCGACCCGGCGGCGGGCCGGGCGCCGACCTCCTCCTCGCCCGCGGGCACGGCATCACCCGCAGGCACCGCGCCCAGAGGCACCGCGTACGACGGCGGCACGGGTGCGTCCAGCACCACAGGCGCGGCCGGCATCACGGCCGGCACGCCGGCCTCGGGCCAGGCACCCGGCCTGCCGGACCCGCGTGACGCGGGCGGGGCGGGCGCGGCACGGCGGACGCATCCGAGCCTGGCGGCGTTTCCCGGGCTCGCCGGCCTGGCGCCCGCGCGCCTGCGCGGCCAGAGCGACCGCATCCGGGCCGCGATGCGCGGCGCCATCCCGCTCGCGCTCGCCGGCCTGGTCGCGAACGCGGCGAACCTGGGGGTGACCCTGGTGATCGCGCGGGCGATGAGCACCCGGTCCTACGGTGCCGTCGCCCAGCTCTTCGCGATCTTCTTCGTCGTCTCCATGCCCGGCAGCGCCCTGCTCGTCGGCGTCGTCCGGCGGATCACCAACTGGCAGCACACCGGCCAGGCCAACCTGATCGACGCGTGGATCAGCCGGGTTCGACGGGTCGGCGTCATCGTGGTCCTCTCTGTCGCCGTGGTCGCGATCCTGGCCCGCGGCTTCATCGCCGACGAGCTCTCGCTGCCCGGCGCCGGCGGCGTCGCGGAGATCATCATCGCCGGTGCCGCCTGGTGCCTGCTGTGTGTCGACCGCGGGCTGATGCAGTGCGGGCGGCTGTACCCCGCGTTGTCCGCGAACCTGCTCGTCGACGCCGCGGTGAAGAGCGGCTCCACGATCGCGCTCGTGCTCGCCAGTCTGGACGAGGCCGGCGCGGCGATCGCCGTCCTGCTCGGCGTGCTCGCCGCGCTGGTGCACACCCGGTGGTGCCTGCGGCGGCATCCGTCCGCGCTCGGCAACCTGGAGCCGGTAGGCTGGCAGCCGCCTCCGGCGACCCCGGCAGGCCCCCCGGCAGGCACGGACACCGCGGCGACGACGCTGCCGTTGCCCGTCGCCGGCCCGGCGGCCACCGCGGAGCCTCGGCGCCTCGCCGTCGAGGTCGGTTCGGCCCTGGTGACACTGGCGTTCCTGGCCATCCTGCAGAACATCGATGTTCTGCTGCAGGGCAGGCTCTCTCCGGACGAGTCCGGCCCCTACGCGGCTGTGTCGGTCGCGGCGAAGGTACTCGTGCTGGGAGCCATCGTTCTCGCCGGCTTCCTCCTGCCTGAAGCCGCGGACCGTAATCACCTGGGGCAGCACGCACTGCATCAGCTCGGCGCAACCCTGGCGATACTCGCCGTGCCTGCCGTGGGGCTGCTCACAGTGGCCGCCATCGCACCCGACACACTGCTGTCTCTGGCTTTCGGGCCGCGTTTCACCAATGCCTCCGGTGCCCTCCTTCCACTCGCCGGAGCAATGACCTGTCTCGGAGCGACCGTGTTGTTCTCCCACTACCTGCTCGCACTCGGCGAACGAGCCGTGCTCGCCGTGCTCGCCATCGCGACCGGTGCCGCCGTGTCCCTGATGGTCTGGGCCCAGGGCTCCCCCGTGTCGACCGCGCGCGCGAATCTCGGCTGCCAGGCGGTTCTCGCGGTCGTGACCGGGCTGATGGTCCTCGCCGCCGCGCGCCGGACGGCCCGCGCATGAGCGCGTTCCCGCAGGAGGAAGCCGCGCTGGCCGCGCTCTCCGGAATCGACCTGACGGCGCTGTCCGCCCCCACCCCGACCCTGGCCGAGCTGGTCGAGCTGTCGGGCCTGCGCCGCATCCACATGTTGGCCTGGCGTGATCTCGACGACCCCGAGTCAGGCGGTTCGGAGCTGCATGCCGACAAGGTGGCCGAGCGGTGGGCCGCGGCCGGTGTCGACGTCAGCCTGCGCACCGCGCTCGCCCCCGGCCATCCGGAGACCGCACGGCGGCACGGGTACCAGGTCGTGCGCAAGGCCGGGCGCTATTCCGTCTTCCCGCGCACGGCGATGTCCGGCGCGTTCGGGCGGGGCGGCCCCTGGGACGGGCTGGTCGAGATCTGGAACGGCATGCCGTTCTTCTCCCCGCTCTGGGCACGCTGCCCGCGGGTGGTGTTCCTGCACCATGTGCACGCCGAGATGTGGCGGATGGTGCTCTCCCCCAAGCTGGCCCAGGTCGGCGAGACCATCGAGTTCAAGATGGCGCCGCCGATGTACCGGCGGACCCGCATCCTCACGCTGTCCCAGTCGTCCCGCGACGAGATCATCGAGCTGCTCGGCCTGCCGGCCGGCAACATCTCGGTGATCCCGCCGGGCATCGACCCGTCCTTCAGCCCGGCCGGGGAGCGTTCGCCGCATCCGCTGGTGCTGGCGGTCGGCCGGCTGGTCCCGGTCAAGCGGTTCGACGTGCTGATCGACGCGCTCATCCGTGCGCATGACGAGCATCCGGCGATGGAGGCCGTGATCGTCGGCGAGGGGTACGAGCGCCCGGCGTTGGAGGCACGCGTCGCGGCCGCCGGCGCCGGCCGCTGGCTGCGGCTGGTCGGCAGGGTGGACGACGCGGAGCTTCTCGACCTCTATCGGCGCGCCTGGGTGCTGACCTCCGCCTCCGCCAGAGAAGGTTGGGGCATGACGATCACCGAGGCCGCCGCCTGCGGGACACCCGCCGTCGCGACCAGGATCGCCGGCCACACCGATGCGGTCGTGGACGGCGCGTCCGGTCTGCTCGTGGAGGATCCGCACGACCTGGGCAAGACGCTCGCGAGCGTGCTGACCGACACCGAGCTGCGGACCCGGCTGTCCACCGGCGCCCTGGCTCACGCGGCGACGTTCACCTGGGAGCAGACCGCCCGCGCGACCTACCTCGCCCTGGTGAACGAGGCCGCTCGTCGCAAGCTGCTGCGCCGCCCCGCCCCGAGCAGCCACCCGGGCACGCCCCAGTGACGTTGACCGCTCAGGCATCCGGCTCCGCGACGCCCGACGGGCCGGAGCCGGGGCCGGATGCCACGCTGGGCCCCGACGGCCCAGGCTCGACCCGCCGACCGCGCATCCCCCACCGCTTCCAACGTGTGATCCCCTCGTGGCCCACGCTGGTGCTGGCGGCCCTGGCCTACATCCCGCTGCTGGCAACGGCGCCCGGGCGGATCGGCGCGGACACGAAGGCCTACCTCTACCTCGACCCGGGCCGGATGCTCTCCCGCGCGGTGTCGATGTGGGATCCCGACGTCGGCATGGGCACGGTCACCCACCAGAACATCGGCTACCTGTTCCCGCAGGGCCTGTTCTACTGGCTCCTCCAGCTCGTCGGGCTGCCCGACTGGGTGGCCCAGCGGCTGTGGACCGGCTCGATCCTGTTCGGCGCGGGCGCGGGCGTGCTGTTCCTGATGCGGTCGTTCCGCTGGCCCGACCGGTACGCGTTCATCGCCGCGCTGGGCTACATGCTCACGCCCTACACCCTGGAGTACGAGGCACGGATCTCGGCGATCCTGCTGCCGTACGCGGGCCTGGGCTGGCTGATCGGCATCACCGTGCGCGGCCTGCGCGAGGCCGGCGTGGACGAGCTCGCCCGAGCGGGCGTCACCGATGCCTCCGGTGGCTCCGCTGCCGCTGCCGCTGCCGCCACGGGCCGCGCCCGGTGGGCCCGCCTGCGCTCCGGCTGGCGGTGGCCGGCGGCGTTCGCGCTGATGGTGACCCTGATCGGCAGCATCAACGCGTCCAGCCTGATCTTCATCCTGTTCGCGCCGCTGCTGTGGGTGCCGTTCGCGGTGTGGGGCACCCGCGAGATCCGGTTCGCGACCGCGCTCGGCCTGTGCACGCGGGCGGTGGCGCTGATCATCGTCACGTCCGCGTGGTGGATGGCCGGTCTGTACACGCAGGCCGGCTACGGCCTGAACGTGCTCGCGTTCACCGAGACGGTGAAGACCGTCGCGAGCAGCTCGCAGGCGTCCGAGGTGCTGCGGGGCCTCGGCAACTGGTTCTTCTACGGCGAGGACGCCCTCGGGCCCTGGATCAGCCCGGCGACCGAGTACACCGGCAACCTGGTGATCATCGCGATCAGCTTCGCGGTGCCCATCCTGGCGCTGGCCGCCGCCGCCTGCGTGCGCTGGGGCCATCGCGCCTACTTCGTCGCCCTGATCACGCTCGGCGCGACGATCTCGGTCGGCGTGTACCCGTACGACGACCCGTCGCCGCTGGGCCGGCTGTTCCGCGACTTCGCCGAGGGCTCCACCGCCGGGTTGGCGCTGCGTTCGCTGCCCCGCGCGGTTCCCATGGTGGTGCTGGGGCTGTCGGTGCTGCTCGCCGGCGGCCTGGCCGTCCTCGACCAGAGATTCGCGGCCAGCCGCGCACGGCGAGCCGAGGCCGCAGCCGCGGCAGCCGCGGCAGGCGCGGCCACGGCAGGCACGGCCTCCGCGCGCCGACGGCCCGCGCTGGTGCCGACCCTGGCGTTCGGCGGGGCGGCGCTGATGCTCGTGCTGAACATGTCGCCACTGTTCCGCGGGCAGTTCATCGAGCCGCTGCTGGACCGCCCGGAAGACATCCCGGCCTACGAGCAGCAGCTCGCCAGCGCCCTCGATGCCGTCGCCGCGGACACGACCGGCCAGCAGACCCGGGTGCTGGAGCTGCCCGGAGCCGACTTCGCCCACTACCGGTGGGGCACCACGCTCGACCCGGTCACCTACGGGCTGATGGACCGGCCGTCGGTGGTCCGCGAGCTCATCCCCTACGGCGACGCCGGCACCGTGGACCTGGTGCGCGCGCTGGACCGGCGGATGCAGGAAGGCGTGCTCGACTCCGAGTCGATCCCGGACATCGCCCGGCTGATGAGCGCCGGCGACGTCGTCCTGCGCAGCAACCTCGCCTACGAGCGGTTCCGGACCCCGCGCCCCCGCGCGACCTGGGACCTGGTGGCCAACAACCGGCCGGACGGGCTGAGCGAGCCGCGCGCCTTCGGGCCACCCACCCTCGAGGACCCCGGCATCCCCTACACCGACGAGATCACGCTGGGCACCGACGCGGACGTCATCGACCCGCCGGCGCTGGCCGACTTCGCCGTCGACGACCCACATTCGATCGTGCGGGCCGAGAGCACCGAGGCACCGCTGCTGGTCAGCGGAAACGGTGAGGCCCTCGTCGACGCGGCCGCCACCGGCCAGCTCGACGCCGTGCTCGACAGCGGGCGCACCGTGCTCTACGCGGGCGACCTCGTCTCCGACCCCGACAAGATGCGCCAGGCCCTCAACGACGGCGCGGAGCTGCTCGTCAGCGACACCAACCGGCTGCGGGCCGAGCGGTGGACGGGCGTCCGCGAGAACTTCGGGTATGTCGAGCAGCCAGGCGTCACGCCACTGACCAAGGATCCGAACGACAACCGGCTGGTGCTCTTCCCCGACGCCGGGCACGCGTCCGAGACGATCATGCAGACGTCCCCGCCCGGCTCCGCGGCGCAGGTCGCGAACGTGCGGGCCACCGACTACGGCAACACGTTCTCCTACGGTGTCGCCGACCGGCCGACCCAGGCGATCGACGGCGACATGAAGTCCGCCTGGCGGGTGGGGGCGTTCACCGACCCGACCGGCGCCGCCTGGCAGGTACAGCTCACGAAGGCGACGACCGCCGACCACATCCGGCTCGTGCAGCCGATCAACGGCCCACGCAACCGGTGGATCACCCGCGTCACGCTGACCTTCGACGGCGGCTCCCCCGTCACCGTCGACCTGCGGGACTCCTCCCGCACCGAGCTGGGCCAGGTCATCGACTTCCCGTCCCGGACCTTCACCACCCTGCGGGTGCACGTCGACGCCACGAACTACGGCGAGCAGCGCACCTACGACGGTCTGTCCGGGGTGGGCCTGGCCGAGGTGGAGATCCCGGGCCCGGACGGCAAGCCGCTCACCGCGGACGAGGTGCTGCGCCTGCCCACCGACACCCTCGACGCCGCCGGCGCGGACTCGCTGGAGCACCGGCTGAGCCTGCAGATGTCGCGTGACCGCGCCAACCCGGCGGAACCGTTCCGCATGGACCCCGAGTCGACGATCAAGCGCACGTTCAACCTGCCCACGGCGCGCACGTTCGCGCTCACCGGCACGGCCCGGATCTCCGCCTACGCGCCGGACCAGCTCATCGACGCGACGCTGGGCCGCGCCGCGGCGGCGCCGACGGTGTCCTCGTCCGGCCGGCTGCCGGGTGACCTCGACGCGCGTGCGTCGAGCGCGTTCGACGGGAACGCCACCACGGCGTGGAGCCCGGGCCTCGGCGACCAGGTCGGGACCTGGCTGCAGATCGCCGCACCGACGCCGGTCACGTTCTCCACGATGAACCTGACGGTCGTGGCCGACGGGCGGCACTCGGTGCCGACGAAGATCGGCATCGTGGTCGACGGGCGCCGGGTCGGCGCCGTCACCGTCCCGCCGATCAACGACACCAAGGTGACCTCCCAGACCCGGGACGCCACCCAGACCGTGAGCCTGAGCTTCCCGGCTGTCACCGGGAACACCATCCGGATCGTCGTCGACGACGTCCGCACGGTCACCAGCACGGACACGATCAGCGGCGCGATCACCAACCTGCCGGTGGGTATCGCGGAGCTGTCCGTCCCCGGGATTGACGGCACCGCCGGCGGGACCGGCCGCAACGAGGCGGCCACCACGGCACCCGGCGCCGCCGGCTCCACGGGGGCCACCGCCGCCGCCACGGGCGACACGATCAACGCGGTCCCGGCGAGCACCGCCGGCCCGGCCGGCTCGGCCGGCACCGGATTCGTCGCCGCCGCCGCGCAGGACATTCCCGCGCCGTGTCGCACCGATCTGCTGACCATCGACGGCGCACCGATCGGGGTCCAGGTCACCGGCACCATAAAGGACGCCAGCGGCCGCGACGGCCTCTCGCTGCGCGCCTGCGGGACGCCGGTGACCCTCAGCGCCGGCGACCACGTGATACGCACCGCGAACGGTTCCGTGACCGGCATCGACATCGACCGGCTGCTGCTCGCCTCCGAGGCCGGCGGTGGCGCATGGCTCGACGCCACCGGCGACAGCACGGACGCCGCCGCGATCACCACCGGCGGAACCTCGGCGCCCGCGACCGCGACCACTGCGACCAGCGGTACGGGCAGCGGCGGGGCCGCGTCTCTGCCCACGCTGAAGGTCAAGGCGACCAGCGACACGTCGTTCCGGGTGGACGTCACCGGGGCGACGCCGGGCAAGCCGTTCTGGCTGGTGCTGGGCGAGAGCCAGTCCCCCGGCTGGACGGCGAAGGCCGACGGCCAGGACCTCGGCAAGCCCCGGCTGGTGGACGCCTACGCCAACGGCTGGCGGGTCGACCCGACGAGCGGCAGCTTCAGTGTCGTCATCGACTGGGCGCCGCAGCACGTGGTCGGCCTGGCGCTGAAGCTTTCGGTCGTCACCGGGGTGCTGAGCCTCGCGGTGCTGATCGCCAGCACCTACCGGCGCCGCCGCGGGCGGACCTGGCGCGACCTGGGCCTGCCCGCGGTACCGGGCGCGGCGAACCTGCCCGGCTCGGGTCGGCCCGGTCCGGGCGCCGCCAGCCTGGCCGAGCTGCCGACCGCCGAACCGTGGCGGGGCGCGGCACCGGTCGTCTCCGGGCGGTCGACCGTGATTCTGGCGCTGGCTCTCGGCGCGGTGAGCGTGGTGCTGGTCAGTCCGCTGGTCGGTCTGATCGTCGCGCTGTGCACCGCCGCCGCGGCACGGGTGCCCCGAGCCCGGATCGTGCTGCGTCTGGCGCCCGTGGTGTGCCTGGCGGTCAGCGCGCTCTACGTGCTGCAGGCACAGGGCCGGTTCGACCTCCCGTCGAACGGGTCCTGGGTGGCCGCGTTCCACAAGGTCGCCGCGATCTCCTGGCTTGCCGTCCTGTTGCTGGCCGCCGAGACGGTCATCACCCTCGCGGCCCGACGCCGCCAGCGACCGGCGACGTCCGCCCCCGCGGACGCAAGTCCGGCACGGTAGGCCGAATCTCCGACTCAAAGGTTGCAGAGAGTAACTTCCGGTTACCCTCCGTATAGCATCGCTGCGTCATCTGCTACGAGCGGCTCCTGGTCGACGAGTGCGACCGACCACGGGTCCTGACGAAGGGATGAGGCGCGGGGGTGCCACAAGAAACCACTTCGGATCGGGGGATTTCGCCGCAGGAGGCAACCGACTCCGGCGAAATCAGCCCGACGCACGGTCGGCACGGTCGGCATCGACGATCCGCGACCTGGCGGATCCGGCCGGCCAGGCCACACGGCGCGGGCAAGCAGAGCGTGGGCAGGCACAGCGGGGGGGAGCACAGCTTCGCGAGTGAAAACATCCACGCCGGCGGTCGACACGGTGCCGGCAGTCAACACGGTGCCGGCGGCCAACACGGCGCGCACGCCATGGCGGGTCGGCGGCGGCGGTCGAGGCGGCGCACTGCGCTGCTGCGCCTCGCGGTCCTCGTGCCGGTCCTGGTCGCGGGCACGACCATCGCCGACCTCGGCGCGCAGGCGGTGCCGGTGCCCAGCGTCGTCATCGAGGACAACTCCGTCGGCTCCGGGGTCTCCCAGATCAGCTATTTCGGCGACTGGACGGCCTGCGTGGGCTGCTCGCCGAGCACACCCAACGGGCGTTACGCCCGTACGGCCGACGCCTCCAGCGGCGCGGTGCTCCGTTTCTCCGGCACCCAGGTCGACATCTACGGTGTGCTCGCGCCCAACGGAGGCATCGCGACCATCAGCGTCGACGGCGGGACGCCGACCGCAGTCAACACCTACTCCGCCACCCCGTCGGTGGCCCGCATCTACCAGTCCGCCCTCCTCAATCCCGGCATCCACACCGCGGTACTGGTGAACGTCGGCTGGCGCGAACCGGCATCGGGCGGAATTCAGATCACGTTCGACCGGGCACAGGTCTTCGTCGAACAAAGCGGCGGGAACCCCGGCAACCGGTCCGGTCAGCCGTGGTTCTCCGGGGCGAACGGCGATCCCGTCCAGAACGCGGCGAACGTCGACGCCTTCTGCGACCGCAGGGGAAGCCCCTGCGACCTCGCCCATGTGTTCGTCAGCCGGAACAACTGGCAGAACATCGTCCAGCCGTCCTGGACCCAGGCCAACTTCGCCAACTGGCCGGGCCGTCTCGTCATCTCGGTACCTCCCTTCCCCGAGAACTCGGGGAGCACACTCACGGCCTGTGCCGCGGGCGCCTATGACGGCTACTGGCGCACCTTCGGACAGACCCTCAACACCACCGGCAGGCAGAACTCGATCATCCGGATCGCCTGGGAGGCGAACGGCGACTGGTACCAGTGGTCCGGAAGCAACCCGTCGGCCTACATCGGCTGCTGGCGGCACATCGCCGACTCGATCAACGCGACGTCCGATCCGGATCCGCTGCTCGACTGGACCATCAACGCGCACTACTCGCAGAACCCATCCAGCCACAACCCGCTCGACCTCTACCCCGGTGACAACTGGGTGGACATCATCGGAATCGACGCCTACGACCACTACCCGCCGTCACGGACCCAGGCGGAGTTCAACAACCAGGCCAACGCCATCGGTGGAGTCACCTGGCTCTACAACTTCGCCCGCGCCCACAACAAGCTCTTCGGCATCGGGGAGTGGGGAGTGGTGAGCGGGCGCGACGAGAACGGCGCCGGGGACAACCCCAACTACATCCGGTTCATGCGTGACTGGATGGAGCAGCGTGCCGGGCAGGGCCTGTACTACGAGAACTACTACAGCACCTGCGAGCCGCCGAACGTCGGCTCGAACCTGTATCGCCCCACTGATGATCACTGCCTGTTCATCAACAACGCCGCCGCACTGCTCTACACCGATCTGTGGAGCAGCCCCTAGCGGGAGGCCCTCGGAGCGGCGCGTCGCTCGCGGGAACGTGGGGGACCCGCGAGCGACGTCGCCTTGCGTCAACGGACGATCGGACCCGGCGGAGCCACCAGCAGCTCGACCAGCCGGTCCAGCTCCGCCGGGGGGTCGTCGGTGAAGCCGGTGTGGACCGGTGAGGTCTGCACCACCGTGCTGCGGGGAGCGGTCAACCACCTGAACCGCTCCCCGCCGGAAAGCCGCGCGGCCGGGCCGGCGTCCGGGCCGCCCGCACAGACCTTCCGCAGCGCCGTGAGATGCGCGGCCACCGCGTCGAGATCCACGAACGGGTCGAGGCAGACCAGGCGGGCCCGATCGACCAGGCACCGCGACCCGAGATAGTTCGCCGCCTGGCACCACAGCAGCACCCCTACGTTGACGCACTCGCCCCGGTCGACCCGGGGCATCACCCGGACCATCGCGTACTCGAAAAGGTCAGGCACCCAGGCCTCCGCGCAGCCAGTCGGGACGTCCACCGCGGGTGCCCGCCGAGCGGTCCGGGACGGTCGACGGGGCCGGGACCAGCAGCTCCGCGAGCCAGGGGCGGCGCCCGGAGACCCGAGCGAGCAGCCAGTCGACGTAGGCCGAGCCCGGGGCGTCCGTCCACTCTCCCGGCACCAGGCCGACGGCATCGGCGAGCAGGCCGGCGGTGACCGCGGGCGCGAGCTGGGCATCCGCGGCCGAGAGCAGTTCCGGCGCGTCCGCGCCGAGCACCGGAAGCAGGACGTGGTCGGTGAAGCCGGGCGCGGCGCGGTCCACCGCCGCCTCGATGCCGGCCCAGTCGTGGTGCGGATACAGCGCGGCCCCGTGATCGATCAGCCACAGGCGCCCGCCCCACACCAGCAGGTTCGGGTTCCGCCACGACCTGTCGACGTTCAGGGTGAACGCGTCGAGCCAGATCACGCGGGCGGCGAGCGACGGCTCGACGGCGAACGCGAGCGGGTCGTAGGTGATCGACCCGGGCAGGTAGTCCATGCCGAGGTTGCTGCCGGGGCTCGCTCGGAGCAGCTCCTGGACCTCCTGGTCCGGCTCGGTGCGGCCCAGATCCGGATCGACGTCGATGACCACGAGCTCTGGCACCGCGAAGCCGAGGCGGCGGGCGAGCTCACCGACGACGACCTCCGCCACCAGCGACTTCGGGCCCTGGCCCGCTCCGGTGAACTTGACCACCCAGGTGCCGAGATCGTCGCCCTCCATCAGCCCGGGAAGGCTGCCTCCCTCCCGCAGCGGTGTGGCGTAGCGAACGGCGCGAACATGACGGAGCACATCCCCAGCATGCCCGCCGGCCACCGGACCGGATGGAGCGGGGCACGGACACGAACGCGGACACGGGCCCGGGCCCGGCGGGGCTGGGGCGGGGGGCGTTACCTCGGGCCGGCGACCGCCGGAAATGTGAGCGGGAGCGGAAGGGCCGCGGACATCGACACCCACGCGAGGAAACCCGAACCGGGCACGACCACCTGCCGGAAGGCGGTGAGGTCGAGGCCTTCCGCGCCGTCGTCGCCGACCACGTCGTCGAACAGCTCGGCGGAGATGATGAGCGCGAAATCAGCGTGCGGATGTTCCGCGAGCTCGCGCTCGACGATGTCGGCGTCACGCAGGCCGCAGGCCTTCTCGACCGCGCGCCCGCCGAACCCTCGTTCGTCACATCGGGTGATTCCCTGGTGCAGCGCCACCCGAAGCCGTGTTCGTGCCGCGGCACCCGCATTCATCCGGCCGACCGTGAGCCGCAGACCACGGACGAGATCGCCGACGACCCGCACCTCGTCGATTCCGGGCGGAAAAACCGCGAACTCGTCGCCCTCGGGCCGGGCAAACCAGTGTGCGCACTGGACATCGGCGGCAAGGCAGGCCTCGTCGAGAATCCCTCCCAGCGACCTGTCCGCGGCGACGGCAATGCACAGGCGCCGGATGCCGGGAACCACTTCGTTCACGCTCAGCCTCCGATGGCGACGTTCCAGCGGAATTTACCGTTCATCTACGGAACACCGAATCACCGGTGGCATGCCGAACACATCCTCATGTGACGGGTTTGCGCCCACAATGTCGACCGGACAACGCAGTGGCCCCACTTCCCGTAGCGGCCGCGGGTTCACGGGTCCCGGGTGATTCCGGCCGCCTGGTAGAGCGCGTCCACGTCACGGATCACGATCGCCCGGTAACGGGTGTCCACGATGCCCTGCTGGCGCAGCTCGCGCAGCACCTTGTGCACGGTGGGCTCCGCGGCTCCGACCAGCGCGGCGAGCTCCGGCTGGGTGAGCGCGATCTGCACCCGACGACCCGTGCCGTCCGGCGCGCCGGCGCCGTAGGAACGCTCCAGCTCGCAGACGACCCGGGCCAGCCGCATCGCGACCGTGCACCCGCTGAACTCGACCCGCCGCCGGGTCGAGTTGCGCAGCTTGGCGCTCACCGACTGCAGCACGGGCCTGTTCGCATCCGGGTGCGCCCGCAGAAAGGCCAGGAAGGCCTCCAACGACACGACCTTCGCGAGAACGGCTCCGGCCGCGGTGACCGTCGCGGAACGGGGCTCCCCATCCAGCCCGGCCTGCTCACCGACGAGGTCACCGCCGTGCCGGATGGCCAGCAGCGCGAAGCCACCGTTCTCGGTGGTCGCGGTGACCTTGACCCAGCCGCTGAGCAGGAGGACGACGAAGCTGGTGGCGTCACCCTCCCGCAGCAGGACCTCGTCGCTGGCGAACTCCCGGTAACTGCCGAGCGCGACGAACTCCGCACGGGTCGGCTCGGCCAACATGCCGAGCAGGCTGTTCGCCGGCCAGTCCATACGACGCGGACGCTGGCGGTCCGGCCCAGCCGGGCCCACCACCGGAACCATCACCCGCTCCTTCACCTCACCGATCGCACTCCAGGCAGCCGCCTACCGTAACGGTTGATATCACCACGTCGGCGCCTGGGGGTGAAGGTTTGGGTGCAGCAAGCCACGATCACACCCGCGCCGGCCCGAATCCGGCCCGCGGTACGGCCGGGCCGAGGCCGGATGAGGCCCGATGCGGCCGGATCAGACGCGGTGCGGCATCAGCGCGTTCTCGGGGATGACGCCGAGCCGTCCGGCCTGGTAGTCCTCGATCGCCTGCTGGAGCTCAGCCCGCGTGTTCATCACGAACGGCCCGTACATCTCCACGCGCTCCCGGATCGGCCGGCCGCCGAGCAGCAGTACCTCCAGGTTCGGGGTGTCGCCGTCCTGGCGCGGGCCCGCCGCGAGGCTGATGCGGTCCCCAGCGCCGAGCACCGCCGTCTGACCGAGCTGCACGGGGGTGTCCTTGGCGCCGACGGTGCCCTCCCCCGCCAGCACATAGACCAGCGCGTTGTACTCCGGGTTCCACGGGACGCTGACGCGCGCTCCCGGGCTGACCGTCGTGTGCACCACCGTGATCGCCGTGTGGGTCGATCCGGGACCGCGGAAACCACCCACGTCACCGGCGATGATCCGAACCAGGCCCCCGCCGTCCGGCGAGGCGACCAGAGAGACCTGTTCGCCTTCGATGCTCTGGTACCGGGGCGGGCTGAACTTGTCCTTGGCCGGCAGATTCACCCACAGCTGCACTCCGTGGAAGAGACCACCGCTGACAACGAGCGCCTCCGGTGGCGTTTCGATGTGCAGGATGCCCGACCCCGCCGTCATCCACTGGGTCGCGCCGTCGGTGATCAGGCCACCGCCGCCATGGGAGTCCTGGTGCTGGAAGGTCCCGTCGATCATGTAGGTGACGGTCTCGAAGCCGCGGTGCGGGTGCCAGGGAGTGCCCTTGGGCTCACCGGCGGCGTAGTCGACCTCGCCCATCTGGTCACCGTGCACGAACGGGTCACGGTCGGCGAGACTCACCCCGGCGAACATCCGGCGGACGGGGAAGCCCTCTCCCTCGAACCCGGTCGGGGCGGTCACGACCTTCCTGACGGGCCGCTCGACATCGCCGAGCCCCGGCGCGGACAGCCTCGGCAGGGTGAGGGTGTCGGCGGTGACGGCTGGCATGGTGACCTCCCAGGTGGCTCTGTTCCCGTGTCATCGTGCCCCACCCGGACGGGATGATCCGGGCGAGGGCACGCCTTCCGCACGCGACCACCGGCACCTGGCCACCCCGGCGAGCCGAGGATCGGCGAGGCACAGACGGTTGCGCACACAACCACCCGCCACAACCCGTCGAACGCCCGGTACCTTCCCGCCACCCCGACCACGCGGGCCAGTGGCGGTAGCCGCAGAGCGGGAGCAATTCATCTCAATATCGACAAATCGGACGTAGAGGCACCCGACGATCGACAAGAAGTGAGGATCTCGGTTGTTCCAGCAGCCAAAATCCTCGCTTCTTGCTCAGCGACAGCGGTGACGGAAGCAACAGCGGTGACGGAAGCAACAGCGGAGGCGGTGGCGGCAGCGGTGACGGGGGAACAGCGCCCGACCACGGTTCGCTCAGAGCGATCGGACCCGGGAACAACCAGCGACTCCAACAGCTTGAGTGGTTCGTACTCAAGGTTCGTGGGTCATGAACGCTCCAATCGAGGGATGAAGGTCGTATGTCACAGACCAGGCTCCTGCCGCTGCTGCCACTGGACGACACGGTGCTCCTGCCCGGCATGGTGGTTCCACTCGACCTGTCGGACGCCCGGACCCGCGCCGTCGTGGACGCGGCCCGGGGCGGCCGACCCGGCTTCGTGCCGGAGCCGCGCGCGCCCGGCATCAGCAGCCGCTCCGACCAGCGCCGACCCGAGCTCCTGCTGGTTCCCCGGGTGGACGGGGTCCGCGCCGACGTCGGCGTGGTGGCCGTCGTCGAACAGATCGGGCGGCTGCCGAACGGTGAGACGGCCGCGGTCGTCCGCGCCAGCTCCCGCGCCCAGCTGGCGACTGACGGCGCAGGCATCGCCGGCGGAGGTGAAGCCGCCATCGGCGACAGCGACAGCGACAGCGAGGTCAGCTGGGTCGAGGCGACGATCCTCGAGTCGGCCGTGCCCGCCGGCTTCACCGGCACCCTCAGCGCCCCGCTGCGCAGCGGGCATGACGACGCCGACGGTGCCGTCGCCCGCCTCGTCGAGGTCGCGCTCGAGTACCGCACGCTGGTCACCGGCCTGCTGCGCACCCGGGGCGTCGACCAGGTCGCCGACACCGTGGCGGCGCTGGAGAACCCGAGCACCCTCGCCGACACCGCCGGCTACTCCTCCTACCTGTCGGCGGAGCAGAAGCTGGAGCTGCTGCGCACCCTGGACGTCACCGCCCGGCTCACGAAGCTCATCCCGTGGACGCGGGAGCACGCCGCCGAGGTGGACGTCGCCGAGACCATCCGGCGGGACGTCCAGGAGGGGGTGGACCGTCAGCAGCGCGAGTTCCTGCTGCGGCGCCAGCTCGACGCCGTGCGCAAGGAGCTCGCCGAGCTGGATGGAACCTCCGAGTCCGCCGACCGGGACAAGGAGGACTACCGGGCCCGGGTCGAGGCCGCCGAGCTGCCGGAGAAGGTCCGCGCGGCGGCGTTGAAGGAGGTCGACAAGCTGGAGCGGACGTCGGAGCAGTCCCCCGAGGGCGGCTGGATCCGCACCTGGCTCGACACCGTCCTGGAAATGCCCTGGAACGAGCACGCCGAGGACACCTACGACATCACCGCGGCGCGTGCCGTGCTCGACGCCGACCACGCGGGCCTGGCAGACGTGAAGGACCGGATCGTGGAGTACCTGGCGGTCCGCCGGCGCCGGGCCGATGCGGGGCTCGGCGTCGTCGGCGGGCGGCGCAGCGGGGCGGTGCTCGCCCTGGCCGGTCCGCCCGGGGTCGGCAAGACTTCGCTGGGTGAGTCGGTGGCCCGCGCGATGGGCCGCAGGTTCGCCCGGGTGGCGCTCGGCGGCGTCCGGGACGAGGCGGAGATCCGCGGTCACCGGCGCACCTACGTGGGCGCGCAGCCGGGGCGGATCGTGCGGGCGATCCGCGACGCCGGCTCGATGAACCCGGTGATCCTGCTGGACGAGGTCGACAAGGTCGGCTCCGACTACCGCGGCGACCCCACGGCGGCGTTGCTGGAGGTGCTCGACCCGGCGCAGAACCACACCTTCCGCGACCACTACCTGGAGGTCGAGCTCGACCTGTCGGACGTGCTGTTCCTGGCGACCGCGAACGTGCTGGAGGCGATCCCCGCGCCGCTGCTCGACCGGATGGAGCTGATCCTGCTCGACGGCTACACCGAGGAGGAGAAGGTCACCATCGCCCGCGACCACCTGCTGCCCCGGCAGATCGAGCGGGCCGGGCTCACCCCGGCGGACGTCACCGTCGACGACGACGCGCTGCGGCAGCTGGCCGGCGAGTACACCCGCGAGGCCGGCGTGCGGGACCTGGAGCGGGCGACCGCGCGGGTGCTGCGCAAGGTGGTCGCCAAGGTCGCGCTGGGCGAGGCGGCGCTGCCGGTCACCATCGGCGTCGGTGATCTCACCGGCTACCTGGGCCGGCCGCGGCACACCCCGGAGTCCGCGGAGCGCACCGCGCTGCCCGGGGTGGCGACCGGGCTCGCCGTCACCGGCGCCGGCGGGGACGTCCTGTTCGTCGAGGCGTCCCTGGCCGACCCGGAGACGGGCGCGAGCGGTCTGACGCTCACCGGCCAGCTCGGCGACGTCATGAAGGAGTCGGCGCAGATCGCGCTGTCGTACCTGCGCTCACGGGGGGTGGAGCTGGAGCTGCCGGTCGGGGACCTGCGTGACCGCGGGATCCACCTGCACGTCCCGGCCGGCGCGGTGCCCAAGGACGGCCCGAGTGCCGGCGTCACCATGACCACCGCGCTCGCGTCGCTGCTGTCCGGGCGGCCGGTGCGCGCGGACGTCGCCATGACCGGCGAGGTGTCGCTCACCGGGCGGGTGCTGCCCATTGGTGGGGTGAAGCAGAAGCTGCTCGCCGCGCACCGGGCCGGCATCACCACCGTGCTGCTGCCCGCCCGCAACGGGCCCGACCTGGACGACGTCCCGGCCGCGGTGCGGGAGGCGCTCACGGTGCACCTGGTCGCGGACGTCCGCGAGGTGCTTGAGCTCGCGCTGGAACCGGCCTTCGAGGCCGGGCGCTCCAGGACCGCCCTGGCCGCCTGAATCGGCGCCCCCGCAGGGGGTTCAGCCGCCGCGGCACCTGAACGGGCCCACCCGAGGGGGGTCTGTCAGGTGCCGCGGCGCCGGTTGGGCTGGGTCACGCAGAGCAGCTGGTGAACACCGGTGTCACGTTGTCTGTCGGTGTCCAGCAGCAACAACGGCACGCCGCAGGAACCGATGGGACGCAACGCCCGACATCGGCGACACGCCGGGCGTTCGGTTAACACCTTGTGACGCCACCCACGAAACGGCGCTCGGGCAGCTACCTTCGGGGTGTGGATCGTGGCCGGTGTCTTCGGCAGGAGCGCGTCGCACAGGAGCGCATCCTGGCAGTGAGTCGACTACGGGGCCGTCAGCGCCCGCGGGACAATCGCGGGCCGGGGCGCACCCCGACCCGTCCACCGGGTCGGCGTCCGCGCTGATCTGGCGGCGGGCCGATCAGGCCCGGGCAGTGATCGGGCCCGAGTGCGGGTGGTGCGGGCCGGCGGGCTAGAGTGGGCGTCTCTACGCAGGCCGTGACGAAGGGTGCGCCCACGTGGACGCCTTTCGGCGAGGCTGGGTTGGTCTGGCGTTGTTCCTCTCCGCCCTCGTCCTGATGCCCGTTCTGGTCGTGCAGTTCCAGCACGACGCGTCCAGGGCATCCGAGGCCGCCGATGAACTTGTCGAGCAGCAGACAGCTCCGGCCGCCTCGCAGCCGACACAGACCGGGATGATCGTCGCTCCGACGAGCGCGCCGCCGGGCACTCTCACGCGGTTCGAGGGCGTGGCCGAAGGCACGATCATTCATGGCTTCCAGCAGATCACGCTCAGCACCACAGGCCAGGTCGGCGGGATCAGGTACACCCTGACCGGGCCGGGCGACTTCTCCTACACCCTCGACGCGCAGGCCGCTCCCTACCTGTTCAACCCGCATCCGGGCGGCTGGCTTACCAGCGAGGTCGACGACGGCCTCTACACGCTCAGGGCCGCCGCCGCGAACCCGGGGATCGCGCCCGCCACCATCCGCTTCCGGATCGAAAACGACACCGCCACCCCAAGCCACCAGCCGACCTGACCGGCGGATCTGACCGGCGGACCTGGCTTGCGGATCTGGCCGGCCGTGCCTGCCGGGGTGAGCCGGCCTGGCCCTCCCCTGGCAACGGCACCGCCGCGCGGCGAGTATGGACAGCCCGGCCGGGCCAGAACCGGGTGGCACCCGGTCACCGCGCGGTGTGCGCACAGTGTCATGGTGTGGCCAGGCTCGCCCGCGATGCGCCGATGCCCGACTTCCGGCTGCCCGGCACCGCGCGGGTGCGGCATTCGCCTGCGCGGCGCAGGCAGGCTGGGGCGTAGAGGTAAGTGGAGGGGCGTACGTGACGACAGCGACGGAATTCCCTAATGTGAACGGGATGGATCGTCTGGTTTGGATCGACTGCGAGATGACCGGCCTCGACGCCGGTTCCGACCTGCTACTCGAAGTTGCCTGCCTGGTAACCGACAGCGAGCTGAACGTCCTGGATGAGGGCATCGACCTCGTCCTCGGCGCGCCGGACGCAGCGCTCGACCAGATGCTCCCCGTAGTGAAGGAGATGCACGAGGCCTCGGGGCTCACGACCGCGGTACGAGCCTCCGAGCTCAAGGTCGACGAGGCCGAGAAGCAGCTCCTCGCCTACATCCGCCGCTTCGTGCCGGACTCACGCAAGGCGCCGCTGTGCGGCAACTCGATCGCGACCGACCGCACCTTCATCGCGCGCTATCTCCCCCAGCTGGACGAGTTCCTCCACTACCGCATGATCGACGTCTCCTCGATCAAGGAGCTCGCGCGGCGCTGGTACCCGCGGGCCTACTACGCGGCACCGGTGAAGGCCGGCGGTCACCGCGCGCTCGCCGACATCCAGGAGAGCATCGAGGAGCTGCGGTACTACCGGGAGATCCTTTTCGTACCCCAGCCCGGCCCGACGACCGAGGCCGCCCGCGCCGCAGCCGCCGCGATCCGCGCCAGCTGACCTCCCGGGGGCACCGGAGGTCAGGTCGCACAAGCTACAAGGTCGAACGAGCACAGCTCGCCCGGGCGCAGCTCGGCCGATCAACGCTGATCGGCATTTTTTCCGTTCGAACGCCACCCCGGGCGTCACGGTGGCGTGTTCAACCGGTACGATGGCCCAGCCCGGTTGAGGTCGGGTCCGGTTGATACCGGCATGGTGGGTGTAGCTCAGTTGGCAGAGCACCGGGTTGTGGTCCCGGGTGTCGCGGGTTCAAATCCCGTCACTCACCCCATGGCTCCAGCCGTTCTACCTGGCCCTTTTGGCTAGGTAGGGCCGGTTGGGCGGCACGAAACACGGTCATCGGGTTGCGCGCCCTATCCGCGCCCAGGAAATGGGCTCGTTGGAGAGCGTCGGGCAGCCCGCCTCAGCAGGCACCCGCCGGCCCCAGCCGGGTACCTCGGCCGCGGTCATCACCCCGGCAGGTTCACGATCCCGCGCAGACGCCGCCGGGACCGTGTACACCACGGTCCCGGCGGCCTGACGGCCGAGGCGTCACCTGGTCGTCATCCGACCGTCCCGAGCCGGGATCGACTCGCTATATGATCACACTGGTGGGATGAGGCCGATGTGCCGGCCTTTGCCTGCGCAGTGGCGGCAGGGCTCCAGATGCGGAGCAGTTCCGCCCTGGTCCGCGGCACGAAGCTCGAACACCGCCCGCCCACCGCGGCAGGTCAGACAGATCTGGTTGATAACGTTCACCCGCTCCGGGCTGGTATGCGCCCCGGACGGCTGCTCCGCTGTCGTCACCGATGTACCCACCTCCCCGGTCAGGACCAACCGTGGACCGCATCCTCCGGCCGGTCAGCGTGCGGCGCCTCGCCCGCCCGGTGCTCTCGCCACCGGCTGGACGCGCGCCAGGTGCTGTACCGGCCCTGGCCGCCGGCCCCACAAGGACCGGACTCGCTCACCTCCCGACCATCCGTCACCGCCGGAACAGCGGACTGCCTGGTCGCCCGATGACGCTAGCCAACGTCGACATCGTATGGGCCGGAATGCAGCAAAGAGCCGCACTCCCTCACCGGCCGCGCACCGACCGGCCATTTCCGGACACCCGATAGCCTGTCCGCGCCCACCCGACGACACGGCGGTGACCGGACGTCCCGGCCCAACCGGCGCGGTGCGGCCGCGCCGTACCCGGTTCACCAGCGGCACTCCCGGCCGCCGTTCCGACGCTTCCTACCTGGGCCTCTTTCCCGGCCCGGCGCGGACAACGCCATTCCCAGCCGCCCGCTCCTCGATTTCCCGGCAGCAATTCCCCCGGCGGCGCAGCCTCCAAGGGGAACCCGGAAAATCACCGACGGCCGCCAAACGGCCTTATCCCACCGGACCTTCCGCGCGAGGCCATCGAGACATGGATCTCACCGTCAGGAGGCTCCAGCGTGTGGTGACGCCGCACAACCACCTGACGCCGTCCGCACCGTCCACGCCGTGACATCCGTGCCGGGGAATCCGCGTGGTGACGGCCAGCCCGCGTCCTCACCCACCAGGCACCCGCCCGTCGTCTCCGCGCCGGCCACCCCTCGGGCCCGGCGACGCCCCCTGCCCGGGGCGCCCTCAGCACCGAGGCTCGGGACCTCGGTGCCCCCGGCACCCCGACACCTCGCGCGAACGGCGGGGCCGTGTGGACGCCGCGCCTGCGCGAACGCACCGGGCCTGTTTATTCGATATCGAACAGGCCCTGGCGGACGGCGTACATCACTGCTTCCATCCTCGAATGGAGCTGAAGTTTGTCGAGAATATTCCGGACGTGATTCTTCACCGTATTCTCGCTGATGAACAGCTTGCGCGCGATCTCACGGTTCGCGCGCCCTTCCGCCACCAGCTTGAGGACCTCCAGCTCACGCGCGGTCAGGTGGGGCGCGTGTGCCCGGGGCCGGTCCTCACCTCCGCCACGGGCCATCGTGGCGAACTCGACCATCAGCTTCGAGGCCATGGACGGGCTGATCAGGCTCTGCCCGCTGTGGACGGCGCGCACCGCGTCCGCCACCTCGTGCGGGGGAATCGACTTCAGCAGGTAGCCGACCGCCCCGGCCTTGATGGCCTCGAACAGGTCGGACTCCTCGTCCGACACGGTGAGCATCACGACCCGCACCCGCGGCACCGATCGCTTGATCGCGCCAGCGGCGGCAATGCCGTCACGACCCGGCATCCGGACGTCCATCAGGACGATGTCCGGCGCGGTGCCGGACGCGAGCACGAGCGCCTCCTGCCCGTCGGCGGCTCGCCCCACCACCGAGATGTCGTCCTCGGTGTCCAGGACGACCTGCAGGCCCTGAAGAAAGAGCTCGTGATCGTCCACGACAAGGACCCGTATCGGCGCCCCGTTACGGGTCGGGTCGGCATCAGCGGCCGACGGCGGCACCACACTGGCCGTCATCACACATCCGGAAATCGGGTTCGATTATTCTGCCTCGCGGCTTCGCCGCCGCGAACGAATGCCGTTTCGGACACCCGCCCACTCTACGTGATGCACCACACACCCGAGGTCGCAGGCACGCGGAAGTCACCTCTCACTCTCGCGGCCTTAACATATCCGACATAGACGGAAGAGTACGCGCATTCAGATCAACTGCCGCCTTCTCGGCGGTTTTCGCGCACGTCCCAGCGCCGCCCAGACCCCTGCATCAGCCCCACCAGCGGCACCGCGCCTGCCCACCACACACCCCACCACCTGCATCGATGTCGGATCGGACCGGGTCGACGGCACAGGCGTCGGCTCTCGCCGCCGGCCACGCCAGGAACTGGAACACCATTCACCTCGATGCATACCAGAACCAGGCAACCAGGCCGAGCAACCCGCACGTCCACGTAACGGCGACTTCATAGCCAGTTATCCAGGTCAACTGGATGCACTGGATAACACCAGGTGCAAGACGGCATTGAAGTCTGTTTGGTGGCGCGACGATCCGATCAGAGAGACCCTCGGCAGATGGACGCCTCAGCCAGCACGCCACCGACCCGCCTGCGCCTCAAGCAGGGCACCGCCTGGGCCGATGCCTACGGACGTGCCCGCCAGGTCGCCCCCGAAGCATTCGACGAGGACCGCCTGCTCAATCTCTGGGGCGGCAGGTGGCACCGAAGTGGTAGCCCGTTGCACAGCCTTTCACCCATCGACGGCTCCCCCATCGCCGGGCCACCGATGATGGACCCGGACGAGGCCCGCGAAGCCATCCGCGCCACCCTCGACGACCACAAGGAATGGCGCGACGTCCCCCTCGCCGACCGCCGGGCCCGGGTCACCGCCGCCGTCGAGGCCATGGAGGAACACCGCGACCTGCTCGCGCTACTGCTCGTCTGGGAGATCGGCAAGCCCTGGCGCCTCGCCCGCACCGACGTCGACCGCGCCCTCGACGGGGTCCGCTGGTACATCGACGAGATCGAGCCCATGACCGCCGGCCGCACCCCCCTGCCCGGCCCGGTCAGCAACATCGCCAGCTGGAACTACCCGATGAGCGTGCTCATGCACGCCATGCTGGTCCAGATGCTGGCCGGCAACGCCGCGATCGCCAAGACACCGACCGACGGCGGCGCCGCCTGCCTGACGCTCGCCGCCGCCCTCGCCCGGCGCGCCGGCCTGCCGATCTCCCTGGTCTCCGGCTCGGGCTCACGGCTGTCGTCCGCACTGGTACGCGCGCCGGAGATCGGCTGCCTGGCCTTCGTCGGCGGCCGTTCCGCCGGCGGCCAGGTCGCCGCCGCCCTCGTCGACACCGGCAAGCGGCACTTCCTGGAGCAGGAAGGCCTCAACGCCTGGGGCATCTGGGACTTCTCCCAGTGGGACCTGCTGGCCGCCCACCTGCGCAAGGGCTTCGAGTACGGCAAGCAGCGCTGCACCGCCTACCCTCGCTACGTCGTGCAGCGCCAGCTCTTCGACCGCTTCCTGGAGATGTACCTGCCGGTGGTCTCCTCGGTGCGGTTCGGGCACCCGCTCGCCGTCGAGAACGACTCCGACCCGCTGCCCGACCTCGACTACGGCCCGGTGATCACCGCCGAGAAGGCCGCGGAACTCGCCGGCAAGGTCGACGAGGCGATCACCAAGGGCGGCGTGCCGCTGTACCGCGGCGACCTCGCCGACGGACGCTTCCTGCCCGACCAGGACCGCGCCGCCTACGTCCCGCCCGTGGCCATCCTCAACCCGCCACCCGCCGCAGCGCTGCACCACGCCGAACCGTTCGGCCCGATCGACACCATCGTCATCGTCGACTCCGAGGCGGAACTGCTGGCCGCCATGAACGCCTCCAACGGCGCCCTCGTCGCCTCACTCGCCTGCGACGACGAGACCACCGCACGGCGGCTGTCCGGCGAGCTCTCCGCGTTCAAGGTCGGAGTCAACAAGCCCCGCTCCCGCGGCGACCGCGCCGAGCCGTTCGGCGGCCGCGGCGCATCCTGGAAGGGCGCGTTCGTCGGCGGCGAGCACCTCGTCCACGCCGTCACCGTCGGCGCCGACCCGAACGAACGCCTCTACGGCAACTTCCCCTCCTACTCCCTGTACCCGGAGACGTAAGCCCACGGTGTAGGGACTTGCCGGTCACCTGCCGACACGCTGGTCCGTTCCTGGGCCGCTTCAGCGGCGAGCCGGGCTCCGAGGACCACGTCGACAGCCTTCCGGGTGTCGTCCTCGGAGTCCGGCCAAAGGTGACCGTACGGCCGCCGTGCTCACCGCTGATGGCCCCGAGCCTCCCCCGGCTCGCGGGGCGGGGCGCCCCCCAAGGACGCTGTGGGGGCCTGCGCTGGAGCTGCTGAAACCGCGGTCCTGGCCGCCCGACCCTGCGATGAAGCGTGGTCCTGCCGAGCTCGACGCAGTTTCAGGTCTGCGGCAGACTTCGCGGACGCGTCTGCCACCGAAGCTCCCTGCCCCGGTCAGCGAGGATGTCTCCCATTGATGGGCCAGTCCGCCGGCATTGGGATGCCGTCCGGGAGCGTTGTCCCGCTGTCCCCGCGAGCCTCGCGAACCTGCTCGGTTGTCAGGTTGAAGGATCGATCGAGATTTGCCTCGGAAAGATTGGCGTCGGTGAGAATCGCGTCTTTCAGGTCGGCGGCTAAGCCCGCTCTCCAGAGATGCGCACCTGTGAGATCGGCTCCCGTCATGTCGCCGTTAAAGCTCGACATCGAGAGGTCGGCTCGGATGAGGATGGCGCGGGTCAGGTTCGTACCGTCGAACTGGACTCCGGCGAGTTGCGCCCCAGCCAGGGTCGCACCGTCTAGCAAAGCTGCTGCGAATTGCGGATACCCATCCGCTCGGCCACTGCCGCGGATACCTGCCAGGTTCATGCCGGACATGCGAGCCTCCGACAAGTCGGCGTGGCCGAGGTCGACCCCTTCGAGGCTTGCGCTGACGGGGAACTGCAGGCCAGCGAGACTGGCCGGTCCGGTGAGGTCAGCACCCATGAGGTCTGCGCGGGGCACGCCATCGAGTACGGGGAGGCGGGCGAGGACTTGGACGGCGGCGCGGATGTCGGCTGCCGGGCGGACCGGTGGGGTGGTGCCGTCCTCCCCCGCAGGCGGCGCCTTACGGAGCTCAGGGTCGATGCTGCGGTTGCGGACGAACGCCGACAGGACCTCGACGACGGTCGGTTGATCGGCTGGAGAGTCTTGCGCCAGCCGTTCCAGCGCGTAGATCCCGCCAAGGCGGATGTTGACCGCGTCCGAGCCGAGTTGGGTGATCGCGGCGGTGTACCGGCTGGAACGTTGTTCTGCCATCTCCCGCTCGTGCGTTAGCGCATCACGCCGCCGTGTCTGCTCGTTGGCCTTGCGGGTCTCGATGACAGTAAGCATGACCCCGCCGAAGGCAACCGCCGCTGCAATCACTCCGAGGATGCCGGCGCGGGTGACGGCGATGGCCTGCGCTCGGCCGTCCTCCGTCGGAGTCGATGCGTACAACGCCGGGGCCTGTATCCACAGCCAGACGAGGAAAGCCGCGCCGACGCCCCCTAGGACGATCAGGGGCCAGCGACGCAGACTCCGCCGTCCAACGTTGTCGGTCATGAGCAATGTTGTACGCCACGACCGAATCGCATCGAAGTCTGCCCCGCGCCGCGCACGGTTCGCCTGGTTCGGATGCCCGGTAGGTGGATTACCGGGCGCACTGCCGGCCGCGGCGGCGGCGAGCGGACCGAGGTGATCAATGGCGCCGGCCCCCTGCCCAATTCGGCGGCTCACCTGGTCTCCAGTTCTCGTCGTAGTTGGAGTGGTCGCGGAACAGCGCAGCCTGCGTCCGCAGGGCGTATTCGAGCCCGTCCGCGAAACCGGCGGCGCCCGGATTGTCCGAACGCAGCTTGTCGGCGGCCTCCCACGAAGCGAGGAGCCGTGCAGTCCCCGGCATGCCTTCGTCGTCCGCTTGGCCGGGTGGAACGTCCAACTCGAGCCGGTAGCCGACTTCGCGCATGCGGGCGTCAACAAAGTTGATCAGAGCGCGGCGGTAGTTCGAGGCAGTTTGGGCATCGTTCGTCATAACGCCCGTTCGTCTTTTCCCCTCTGGGGTGCTGGGTACCCGGCGGTTGACGGCGCCCGCCTCGATCAGTGCGGCGAACTCTTCGGCGTTGTGCGCCCCGTGGACGTCCCGGGCGTGTTCTGCCAGCGCCTCCTCAGCGTCGCGGGCTCGGGCGAGTAGGGAATTCCGCGGCGCGGAGGCGTGGAACTCTTCCACCGTCTGGAGCAGCTCGCCTAGGAGGATCTTGCCCCCCGCCCGGCTCGGTTTGAGGGCACCAACGACCGGCCCCGGCAGGTAGCGGGCGCCGCACAGAAGGCAGAGATGGATGACGGTGTTGGCGGGCCAGACCTGCTGCTGGCCTGGGGTGAGCCAGACGCCGCGCGGTTCGCCGCTCACAGCCGTCCATCTGTCTCTCCACTGCGGGTGCTGGGTGTCGTCGTCCCGGACACTCCAGGGCGTGGCCAGGGTGCGCGCCGCGTCCTCCACTACGAGCGGGACGGGCATCTTGCCTGTGGCTTCGTTCCATCTGGCGATCAGCGCCAGGTGGGCGTCCACCACGTCCGCGTGGGCAAGGACCCAGTCTCCGCTGTGGCGGGCGACGATCTGGGAGCGGGACCGATACTTCTGGAAGGAGCCGGGCCAATGCGTCTGGAAGTAGCGAGGCCGAATCTCCTCACGGTCCTCATCGTTGCGATCGCGGACGAACGCGACCAGTTCGTCAAGATCAATCATTCGTCTCACCATCCCAGCCGGGTCCGTGCCCCCTCCAGTTAGTGGTATTTCCAGCTCCACTCCGGTCCAGCCCCACCGGGTACGGACGTAACGCTCGACAAGATCGAGGGCACGTTCCAGCCAGAGCACGGTGCACACGATGGCTGCGGCGCCAGTTGGCCCCACCATGAGGCACCTGGACCGGAACCTCCACGATGCATGCACTTGTCAGCCCCCAGGTTGGGCCAGATCAACTGGCTAAGGGATCACTGCAGGCTGACCTCGATCTCGGGAGCGAACCAGCGTGACCCAACTGCCCTGGAGCGAGCTGCCGCGCTCGGTCCGCGACGAGGTGGAACGACGAGTGGGGCGCGTCACCGCGTCCCACCCCGCCACCGGCGGACGATCGAACATCACGACCACGCTGCACACCCCGCACGGGCCGGTGTTCATCAAAGGTGCCCGGGAGCGTCCGTTCGTCGGGTCACTGCGTAACGAGGCCGCGACCAACCCGTACGTGCGCGAGCTCGCGCCCGCGCTGCTGTGGAGTTTCGAGACCGACGGCTGGGTCATGCTCGGCTTCGAGCACGTGGACGGCCACCGCGCGGACTTCTCACCCGGATCGGCTGACCTGCCGCTGCTTCGTGAGGCGCTCACCCAGCTGGAAGGCCTGCCGCTGCCACCCCACGCCACCGCCCGGGTGGAACGGCACTACGACCACGAGCCGGCCATGAGCGGTGAAGCGCTGGTGCATTCCGATCTGAACCGGCACAACGTGCTCATCGCCCAGGGAAGGGCACACATCGTCGACTGGGCGTGGGCGTGCCGCGGTGCGCCCTGGGTCGACCTTGCCATGTGCGCCTTCGGTCTCATGGTCGCCGGCCACACCATCCAGGCCGCCGAGGACTGGTGCCGCCCCTCGCGGGTCTGGACCGACGGACCGCACCTCGATCGCTTCACCGCCGCCCATGCCCGGGTCTGGGCCCACGCCGTATCAGTCGACCCATCCGACTGGAAGCAGCGGGCCGCCGACATCGCGCAACGGTGGGCGAGCGCACATGGCATGGCACAGACTTCGATCCGTTCCAAGGAGGTCCCACCCTGATGGCTGCAGAGGAGTGGCGGGCCCACGCCCGCAACCTGGCTGACCAGGTGACCCATCCCGGCTCCCGCTGGTACGAGCAGATCGCGAACACCCCGCGGCATCTGCTCGTCCCGGCCTGGTGGGAGCGGGACGACGATGGGGCGCGGGTCCTGCGCCACGGTGACCTCGCGGGCGCCTACGCGGACCGGTCGCTGGTGACCCGCGTCGGGCCGCTGCACGCCGACCACGCCAGCAGCAGCGACCGGCCCGAGGGCTGTCCGACCTCGTCGTCGACCCTGCCGTCTCTGGTCGTGACCATGTACCGGTACGCGAACCTGACCCGCGGCCTGGCCATCTGCGATGTCGGCACCGGCTCCGGGTACGGGGCGGCACTGCTGGCCCGCCGCTACGGCGACCAGCACGTCACCAGCCTGGACGTCGACCCCTACCTCGTGTCCGCCGCCACGCGGCGCCTTGCCCGCCTCGACCTGTACCCCACCGTGGTGACCGCGGACGCGACCGCCCCGCTACCCGGCCAGTACGACCGGATCGTGTCCATGATGTCCGTCCCCAGCATCCCGCCGAGCTGGCTGGCCGCGCTGCGCCCCGGCGGCCGGCTCGTCACGACGATCCGCGGCACCTCGATGATCCTCACCGCCACCAGGACGGCTGACGGGGTGTTCGGGCGGATCGAGCGAGACCGGGCCGGCTTCATGAGCGTCCGCACCGGACCCGACTACCCACCCGAACACCCGGCCGGCTTCGACAGGATCGCCGACCTGGACGGCGAGGAGGTCACGGTCGGCCGGTACCCGGTGCTGAACGTGGCCGACGCCTGGGACCTGTCGACCGCGCTCACCCTGGCCGTCCCAGGTGTCCGGCACGACTACCGCGCCGAACCCGACGGCGGGCACACCGCGCTGTTGGCCCACCCCGACGGTTCGTGGGCACGGGCCACCGCCGTCGGGACCGACCCGCCGACGGTGCACCAGGGCGGGCCCCGCCGACTCTGGGATGCACTGGACGCCGCGCGGGACGACTGGCTCCGGCTCGGCTGGACACCATGGCTCGGCGCACGCGCGATGGTCCGCGACGACGGATCGATCAAGCTCCTGCGCGGAACCTGGCGGGCCACCATCCCCGCCGCACCAGGCTGGTAGTGGTCCGGCTGACCGTCAGCCGGCCGCGAGCGAGCGCAGCACGGTCGTCAGTGCGGCGGCACCGGCGTCGCAGTCGGCAGGTTCGGCGTGCTCGGCCGGCGAGTGCGAGACGCCGGTCGGGTTGCGCACGAACAGCATCGCGGCGCGGACGCCGTGCGCCGCCAGCACTCCGGCGTCGTGCCCGGCGCCGGTGCCGATGACGGGAGCCCCGCCGAGCAGCCCGGCGAGGTCGGCCGCCAGCGCCGGGTCGAACCGGGTGGTCGAGGTGAACGACTCCTCCACCGCCCGCGCTCCGAGGGTCCGCTCGATCATCGGGACCAGCCGGCGCACGGCCGCCTCGTCCGCGCCACGGCCGTCCAGCCAGCCGGTCGCCGCCGACGGGATCGCGTTCACCCCGTTCGGGACGACCCGGATCTTGCCCACGGTCGCGACGCACCCGAGCGTGGCGGCCGCCTCGCGAGCGGTGAGGATCAGCGACGCGAGCGCGAGAGCGGGGTCGTCGCGGTCGGCCAGCCGGGTGGTGCCGGCGTGGTTCGCCTCGCCGGTGAAGTCGAAGCGCCACCGCCCGTGCGGCCAGATCGAGGAGGCGACGGCGACCGCCGAACCTTCGTCGACGAGCCAGCGGCCCTGCTCGATGTGCAGCTCGACGAACGTGCCGACCCGGGCGAGGGTCTCGTCGTCGCGGCCCAGCGCACGCGGGTCCCGGCCGGCCGCGGTGAGCGCCTGCGCCAGCGTGATGCCATCGCCGTCGGTCAGCTCGAGGGCGCGGTCGGGTGACAGCGCACCGGTCAGCACCCGCGAGCCGGCGCAGGCCACGCCGAAGCGGGCGCCCTCCTCGTCGACGAAGTTCACGACACCGATCGCGCGTGCCGGGGTGAAGCCGTCGCGGCGCAGCGTGTCGACGGCCCGCAGCGCCGCGACCACGCCGAGTGGGCCGTCGAAGTTGCCGCCGCCCGGCACCGAGTCGAGGTGGGAGCCGGTGACGACACCGGGCCGCCCGGCCGCCAGGGATGCGTCCGGGTCCCCCCACCAGGCCCACTGGTTGCCGACCCGGTCCTCGGTGACGTCCAGCCCGACGGCCTCGGCGGCACCGCGGAACCACTCCCGCAGGGTGTGATCCTCGCGGGTCCAGGCGAAGCGCTGGTAGCCCCCGGTCGAGGCCCGCCCGACGCCGGCGATCTCGCCCAGCATGTTCTCGACCGCCGCCGCGCTCTCCATCGCGCTCTCCCCACTCATCGCATCCCGGCTCATCGCATCTCGCCGGCACCGACGTACGGGTACCGGCTGGTCAGCAGGTCGTCCTCGGCGAAACGCCCGAGCCGGAAGTCCGCCGCCGGGATGTCCGGGTCGCGGCTGTCGCCGTCGAGGATCAGGTCGGCCATCAGGGTGCCGACCGCCGGGCTGATCTTGAACCCGTGGCCGCTGAAACCGGCCGCCAGGAACAGGCCGGCCGGGCCGGCCGGCGCGACCGGCGCGATGACCGGGTTCCAGTCGGGGGTGATGTCGTAGCAGCCGGCGTAGGTGTGGGCGACCGAAGGCTCGGGGAACTTCGCGAAGCGGTGCAGCACCTTCTCTGCGGCCCGTTCCAGCCCGGCCTCGCTGGCCCGGTTGGAGTAGTCGTCCGGGTCGGCGAACTTCGGCCGGCTGTGGTCGCTGTTGCCGACCAGCAGCTCACCGGAGCCCTCGATCCGCGCGTACTGCAGGCTCACCAGGTCGGAGAGGACCGGAAGGTCGCGCAGCGGCACACCGGCGTCGACGACGAGCAGCTCCGAGCGCAGCGACTCGATGGGCAGCTCGACGCCGACGCCGGCCATCAGCGCACCCGACCACCAGCCCGCCGCCACGACGACGATGTCGGCCTCGACCTTCTCACCACCGGCCAGCTCGACACCCGTGACCGCGTCGCCGGCGGTCAGGACGCGGGTCACCGGCGTGCTCTGTCGGATGCGGGCGCCACCGTCACGGGCCTGGAAACCGAACTGGGTCGCCAGCTGTGAGGCATCCGCGTATCCGCCTCGTGGCTCGTAGGAGAACGCGGCCAGGTCGTCGAGGCGCAGGTACGGCCACAGCGCCCCGGCCCGGTCATGGTCGATCAGCTCGACGTCGATCCCGAGCGACTGGTGGGTCGTGGTGTTGGCCCGCAGCGGCTCCACGTTCTCGGGCCCGACGGCGACCATGTAACCGACCTGGCTGAACCCGATGGCCTCGCCGAGCTCCTCGAAGACCGGCAGGCTCCGCCAGGCCATCGCGGCGATCGAGGGCACACCGTAGTGGCAGCGCACGATGCCGCTCGACTTGCCGGTGCCGCCGCTGTTCAGCGTCGCCCGTTCGAGGATCAGCACGTCACCCACCCCGCGCGCGGTCAGGGCCCGGGCGATTGACAGACCGATCAGCCCACCGCCCACGATCACTACTCGTCTGCCTGACATGCCACCTCCTGATGCGTACGGGCCGCCTGCCCCGCGCCCGTCCCGACGCTAGTCAGTGGTCGTCCTCATCACCTCCACCTGCTGTAGGAAGAATGAGGAGCAGGATGCGACAGATGAACCAACCGAGCCCGTGAACGAGGGTGAACCGCATCAGGTCGGAAAGGCGGCACCGAACATGGGGCTGCAGGACATCGCGGAGGACCTGGCCGCGCGGCTGGGCCGTTCGGTCGCGATCGACGATCTGGACTCCCGGTTGCTGGCGCACACCGCGCACGAGGAGCCCGTCGACCAGTTCCGGATCGACTCGATCATGCTGCGCCGGCCACGGTCGGAGAACACCGTCACCCGGCACGCGCGCGACTTCGGCATCGACACGGCCACCGGTCCGGTGCGGATCCCCGCCAGCCCGCGGCTCGGCTCGTTCGCGCGGCTCTGCGTGCCGGTCCGCTGCTCCGGGACGCTGCTCGGCTACCTCTGGCTGTTCGACGAGCCGACACCCGTGCCGGACGACGATCTGGAGCCGGCGCGCGCTGCCGCCGCGGCCGCTGGCGAGGTGCTCTTCCGCGAACGCCTGCTCGACGACCTGCGCCGGGCCTCCGAACGCGAGCTGCTGCGGGACATCCTCAACCCGGACGACGAGGTGCGCCGACACGCCGCCGCCCGGCTCGTGGCCGACCACGGCATCGCACCGGACGCCCGGGTGCTGGCCGCGGCCGTCGTGATCGACCACGCCGCCACCGCCCCCGATTCCCATGCCGGGACCGCCAGCCCGGCCGGGACCGTCGAGCTGGATCTGGCCCTGCGGCGGGCGCGGCAGCGCCTCACCCCGACGCGGGCGCTGGGCATGGCCACCAGCGCCACCGGCGGCATCCTGCTCCTGATGCACCCCAGGCTGCCCCGACGCGAGGCGCTGCGGGCGGAGGCCGAGCGGATCCACGCGGACCTCGCGACTCACCTGCCGGCGTCCGCTGTCTGGGTGGGGCTCGGGCCGGAACGCCCCGCCCTGCGGGAGGGCGCCGGCAGCTACCGCGAGGCGCTGGAGACGACCCGGGTCGCCCGCCTGGTCCCGTCGCTCGGCCAGACGGTGTTCTCCGACCAACTGGGTGTGTACGGGCTGCTCGCGCGGCTGCCACTGGAATCCCTGGAGTCCAGTGCGCTACCGGCCGGGCTGCGCCGCCTGCTCGCCGCGGACCGGTCCGGTGCGCTGGTCCAGACCCTGGAGACGTACCTGGACCTCGGCGGAGACCCGGCCCGCACCGCGGCGCGCCTGGTCATCCACCGCACCACGCTCTACTACCGCCTGGGCCGCATCGTCGACCTCACCGGCCTGGACCTGCGCGACGGAAACGACCGCCTCGCCCTGCACCTGGGCCTGAAACTACGCCAGATGCTCAGCCGTGGAACGCCTCAGGCGTGGGGCGCGCGTCAGACATAGAGCACGTCAGACATAGAGCACCTCAGGCATGGGGCGCCTCAGGCGTAGGGACGTAGACCGTGCTCGGCGAGCGGGCCGAGCTGAAGGCCCGCGTCGTCGCAGCGGGCCGCGAGCTCGGGCAGCGCCCCCAGCGCGCTGCGCCACGCCCCGGGCGCCGAGGTGCAGTCGCTGTCGTGCAGCAGCACCGTGGCGCCACCCCGCAGGTCCGGCTCGATCGTCGCCAGCACGTTGGACGCGGTGGCGGTCGCCGTCCAGTCCCGGCCCCAGGCCGTCCACAGCACGGGGGTGAGGCCGAGGCGGTGGGAGGCGGCGAGCACCCCGGACGACAGCACCCCGTGTGGCGGCCGGACGTACCGCGGCGCCCGGCCGGTCGTCTCGGCCAGCAGGTCACGGGTCCGCGCCAGCTGGTCGTAGGTCGACATCGGGCCCCGCAGCAGCATCGGGCGGTGGTCCCACCCATGGACGGCCAGCTCGTGCCCCGCCGCGGCCATCTCCCGCACCAGGCCGGGCGAGCGCTGCGCCATCCCGCCGAGGACGAAGAAGGTGGCGCGGACGTCGAGCTCGTCCAGCACCTCGAGGAAGCTCGGGGTTGAGGCCGGGTCGGGACCGTCGTCGAAGGTCAGAGCGACATGGTCGGCGCGGCCAACGCCGGCCAGCGCGGGCGCGACCGCGGTGCGCAGCCCGCGAAACGTCGCCAGTGACGGCAGACCGTAAAGCAGCGCGCTGGCCGCCACGAGACCACCGCCCACCGTCGCGAGACCCGTTCCCGCGCGGCCCCGTCGCGCTTCCTGTCGTCGCATGCCCCCACCGCCGTGCGCCAAGCCGTTACCAGTCAGACCGTTACCAGTCAGGCCCCATGCCGGACCAGTCCCCGATGCACACTGTCCCACACCGTCGTGGCCGTTCCGCGCGACCCGCACGTTCCGTCACCACCATGCGTGGTATTTGTGTCGGGGAGTTGACTGAAGCAGGGGCCGGCGCCCTCGGCGCGTAACAACGACAAGGCCATCCGGTCCGACTCGACACCGCAACGCGATGGCCGGCAGCACCGGGGTTCCGATGGACGTCCGTCGTGGCCCCCTATCGACAGCCACCTCCTACGGACGACCAACCGTGGCCCCTGGCAGCGGCTCGCTCACGCGGATGCAGGACGATGTCACCGCGTGGTCTGTCCGTGTCCGAACGTGATACTGGTCCGGGACTGGGTCCCGGCGATCACGCGTCGGCGAACTGGAGGGGAGTCGCGCTGAACATCCCACGCATGGGCGCTATCGGCTGGATGTTCGTGGGCGCCATCGTTCTCGCCGGGATCGCGCTCAGCGCCGGCCGGCAGGACCCGGACGAGGCACGGATCGTCCTCTGGGGCGACTCGCTGGCCTGGGAGGCCCACGAATCGTTCGTCGCGGCCGCGCAGGCGGACGGCTCCAGCAAGACGCTCACCCGGACCTGGGGCGGCACGGCCCCCTGCGACTGGCTCGACGACATGCGTAAACAGGCCCGCCGCTGGGATCCGACCGTCGCCGTGCTCTCGTTCTCCGGCAACACCGGCTCCGACTGCATGCGCGACCGGGACCTGCTCACCGCCTACCGCACGGACGTCACGGAGGCCGTCGAGATCCTGACCCGCCGCGGGGTCGAAGTCGTTCTCACCGACTCCCCGCCCCGCAAGGACCAGCCGGTCGGGGCCGACGGGCTGACCGAGCTCGACCGGCTGTGGCGCGACATCGCCAGCATGCGGACGAACGTCCGGGTGGCCCCGGCAGGGGAGGTCCTCACCATCAAGGGCCTGTTCATGCCGCGGTTGGCCTGCGAGGCCGGCGAAGCCTGCGAGAAGGATGGGCAGGTACCCGTGCGCAGCCCGGACGGTGTGCACTTCTGCCCGATCATCATGCCGCCGATGACCCCCTGCCCGACCCGTTCCTTCGGTGCCGAACGCTTCGGCCGCGCCCTCGCGGAGGCCGCCCAGCCGGAGGACACCGCCGCCGCCTGACGGGCTCGTCGATGTCGAGCACCAGCGGCACGGCGTCGAAGCCCGGCAGCGGTTCCTGCGGCGGTTCCTGCGCGAACATTCCGGCCACGCGCTGGACGGCTGGTCGCGACCGGCCGATTGATTTCCTACCGGAGCGACAGCTCACGCCACGCTAGTTTTGGGGCCACCCAGAAGCAGAGGAGTGCCCGTGGGCAAGGTGGTCATGTACAGCTCGGTGTCGGTGGACGGCTTCGTCGCGGACGAGAATGACCAGCCCGGACCGCTGTTCGACTGGTTGACCAGCGGTGACGTCCCGTTGGACGAGAGCGGCGAGCTGAGGGTGTCGCGGACGTCCTACGACTACACCCGGCCGTACTGGGACCAGATCGGGGTGACACTCGTCGGCCGCCACGTCTTCGACATCACGGACGGCTGGGGCGGGAAGCCTCCGAGCGGGATCGACCACGTGGTCGTCGTGACGCACCGTCCGGAGCCCGAGGGCTGGGCCCCCGAGGCGCCGTTTCACTTCGTCGACGGCGTCGAGGCAGCCGTTGCCAGGGCACAGGAGCTTGCGGGCGACCGCGTGGTCGAGGTCGCCGCCGGCGAGGTCGGTGGCCAGGTGCTTGCCGCAGGTCTGGTCGACGAGGTGCGCATGGACGTCGTACCCGTCGTGTTCGGGTCCGGCAAACGCTACTTCGGGTCGGTCCACGCGCAGCACCTGCTGGAGGATCCTGACGTGATGATTCAGGGCAACCGGGTGCTTCACCTGCGCTATCGGGTGCGGAAACGAGGTTGAACGCCAGGCTAAAGCGGTGAATCCGCCTTGGAAGCCGTAGTTACCCCCGAGTGCGCGGTGGGCGGAACAGCCGCCTCACTCGCAGACCGACCTCGGGGCACGGCAATCCGTGAGGGCACATGCGCCACCTCCGTGGTGGGCACCGGCACCCGGCGACGGATGGTCTGTGCGCAGACCCGGGCCGCATCGACGAGCACGACGAGCGCGAGCAGGGCGAACAGCATCGCCAGGACACCGTCCACCGTGGAGTTCAGCACGACCCTGTGCATGTCACCGATGTTTTTGGCCGGTGCCAGAATCCTGCCGTCGTCGAGAGCGTCGGCGTAGCGGTCCCGCTGGGCGAAGAACCCGACCCTGGGGTCTGCGGAGAAGACCTTCTGCCAGGCCGCGGTAAAGGTGACGGCGACATCCCAGGCGAGCGGGGCACCGGTGACCCAGGCCCACCGCACCCGCCCGCTCTTGACGAGCAGGGTGGTCGCGACAGTCAGCGCGATGGCCGCGAGCAGCTGGTTGGCCATCCCGAACAGCGGGAAAAGCTGGTTGATCCCACCGAGGGGATCAGTCGCCCCGGCCCACAGGAAATAGCCCCACGCACCGACCACCAGGGCGCTGCTCAGCCAGACTCCGGGCCACCAGCTCACCCGGCCGATCGGTTTCCACAGGTTCCCGAGCGTGTCCTGAAGCATGAACCGCCCGACCCGGGTGCCGGCGTCCACGGTGGTGAGGATGAACAACGCCTCGAACATGATGGCGAAGTGGTACCAGAAGGCGGCCAGCCCGCCGCCACCGAAAGCGCCGGAAAGAATGTGGGACATGCCGACGGCGAGCGTCGGGGCGCCGCCGGTACGGGCTACCAGCGTCGGCTCGCCCACGGCCCGGGCCGCGGCGTCGAGTGAGTCCGGGGTGATGGTGAAGCCGAGGTGAGCGACCGCGGCCGAGGCCGAGGCCGCCGTCTGCCCGACCACTCCGGCGGGCGCGTTCATGGCGAAATAGAGGCCAGGGGTCAGAGCCGCCGCCGCGATCAGCGCCATCAGCGCGACGAAGGACTCGACCAGCATCGCCCCATAGCCGACCAGCCGTATCTGGGACTCTTTCTGGATCATTTTCGGGGTGGTGCCGCACGCGACGAGCGCGTGGAATCCGGACAGCGCGCCGCAGGCGATGGTGATGAACAGGAACGGGAACAGGCTGCCGGCGAACACCGGCCCGTTACCTCTGGTCGCGAAGGGGCTGACCGCCTCCGCCTGGAGCACCGGGAGCTCGACGACAACACCCACGGCGAGCAGACCGATGGTGCCGATCTTCATGAAGGTGGAGAGGTAGTCGCGTGGCGCGAGCAGCATCCACACCGGCAGCACCGAGGCGACGAAACCGTAGCCGACGAGGCAGATGACCAGCGCTTTCGGGCTCAGGGTGAAAGCGGAGGCGAGCCCCGACTGCTGTACCCAGCGGCCGGCGACAATCGCCGCGAACAACGCCGCGACGCCGAGGGCGGTCGCCTCGGCCACTCGTCCGGGCCGAATCGCCCGCAGGTAGAGACCCATGAACACCGCGATCGGAATCGTCATCGCGATCGAGAAGGTGCCCCATGGCGAGTGCGCGAGCGCGTTCACCACGACGAGTGCGAGCACCGCCAACAAGATGATCATGATTGCGAAGACGGCGACCAGCGCGGCCACCCCGCCTACCGGGCCGATCTCGTCCCGGGCCAGCTGGCCGAGGCTCCTGCCGTCACGGCGCACCGAGAAGAACAGGGTGATCATGTCCTGCACCGCGCCGGCGAAGATCACGCCGACGACGATCCAGATCGTGCCGGGCAGGTAGCCCATCTGCGCGGCCAGGACCGGGCCGACGAGCGGGCCGGCCCCGGCGATGGCGGCGAAGTGGTGGCCGAACAGCACCCGCCGGTCAGTCGGCTGGAAGTCGACGTCGTTGGCGAGGCGCTCGGCCGGCGTCGCCCGGGTGTCATCCACGCGCAGCACCCTGTCCGCCAGGAACCGTGCGTAGAAACGGAAGGCGATGGCGTAGGAGCCCAGGCCCGCGACCAGCATCCAGAGCGCGGACACCGACTCGCCCCGGGACAGCGCGAGCACAGCCCAGCCAACCCCGCCGGCCACCGCCACGATGGTCCAGACGGCGATCGACCGCGCCCGTCCGGCCCTGCCGGCGGTGTCGACGACGACGCGATGCGCGGTCACGAGCCGCCATCCCTGATCGCCCCGCTGGACAGACCCGCGAGTCCGACATCCGGCGGCAGGTCGCAGCTGAAGCGCCGCAGCCCGAACCGGCGGCGGCAGTCCACCGCGATCGCCCGGCCCACCAGGTACGGGTAGGCCCGCGGATGGGCCACGGCGCGGTCGGGCGGGTCCGTGTCGAGCGGGCGGAAGCCGCGGTACCCGCACGTGACAGCCCTCGGCGCCGTGCGCAGCCACGGCTGGCCGGCGCATCCGCAGCACAGCCCCAGCGCGGCCCAGTCGAAAACGATCATCTCGTCCGCGCGGAGCGCCGTGCACGCACGGCCGGTCAGGCGGATCAACGCCGGCACGTCCTCATGAGCGGAGTCCACCGACATGACACACGAAAAGCAACGACCCGGCTACATACAGTTTTCGCGTCGCCGCGGCGAGCCTCGGCGCCCAGGCCGACGTGATGGAGCGGCAGCAGTGCGGCCAGCCAGAACGGGGCAGCGCCCCGTCACGACGCTGTGACGGGGCGCTGCTTTCCCTCCGCTGCGGCCGGCCTGACATCCGGGAGGTTGTTCTGCCAGGCCGACCGCGGGAGGCCTGTCGCGCACGGGGCCGGCCCGCTGACGGGTGGGGCGCGGAGCTCCGAGCGCTGGGTGCTGAGTACTGAGTACTTACTGGAAGTCGGTCGGAACCGGCTCGGACCATTTCCGGTCCGTGCCCGGCCAGCACAGCCACGGCTTCTCGGCGGTCGCCCCACCGATGAACTCGAACTTGCCGCCCTTGTAGGTCAGCAGGCTCATGCACTCCTGCTTCGGCCCGTGGGTGGCCGGGTCGTCCTGGGTCGGCATTTCGTGCTGACGTGACCAGTCGATCGCCGGGACGAGGCCGCCCGCGGTGAAGGAGGTCAGGGCGTTCGTCGCCTTGACGACGGAAGCCTGGGTGAATCCGGGGCCAGCGGCCTTGATGCCCTGGTAGGCGGTCTCGGCGGCGATCCAGCCGTACTCGGCGAGCTCCGTCAGCTTCGATCCGCTCTTTTCCATCCACTTCTTGAACAGGGCGAGGCCGTTGCCCTCCCCGTTCGACTCGAAGGGCCGGAAGGCGACACCGAGGACGTCGCCCTCGAACAGGTCACCGGCGTTCTTCATGAAGGTCAGGTCGTAGGAGTTCGACTGCAGGATCGGGACGTCCGCCATGCCCTGCCGCTTGAGCTCCTGGGCCAGCGTCTTCTGGCCGTTGATGTCGAAGCAGCTGACGATGAACTCGACGCCGGCGTTCTTCATCGCGCTGACCTCCGGGCCGATCCCGTTCGGGATGCCGAAGGCGATGCCGTTGTTGGTGTAGACGACCTGCTGGCCGGTTTCCTTCGAGTAGAGCTTGATGGTGTCGGTCGCCGCGTTCGCGCAGTCCTTGGAGCTCTGCGAGACACCGTAACCCAGGGTGGCGATCTTCTTGTCACCGAGGACCTTGGGAGCGTAGGCCATGAAGTGGCGGGTGCAGGCGATGCACTCGACGCCGTTGCTCGCGTAGATCGAGTCGTGGCCGTTCATGTCGTCCGGGTACCACGGGACGGAGTAGACCGGGATGCCCGCGTTGGCCAGGTCCGGCCAGCCGGTCGCCAGCATCGGGACGCTCAGGGTCGCGAAGGTGTCATTGTCGTTGATGATCTGCAGCGAGCCCTCCTTGTTCTTGGCAAGGGCGTCGTCGATCGTCGTGGTGAGCTTCAGCTTACGGCCGTCCAGGCCGCCCTCGCTGTTGCGGTAGTCGAAGTAGGCGTTGATGCCCTGGATGAAACAATCGTAAAGGCAGGTGCCCAGCGGGTTGTTCGTCTTCGTGCCGATAGCGGCGAAGTGGATCTCGTCGGCGGTGACGCCCGGCGAGGCGTTGGCCTCACGCGACACCGGGGTGTCGGGGGTCTTCTTGTCACCCGAATTCGAACAGGCGCCGACCAGAAGGCCGGCGATGACAACGACAGAGGAAATCCACGATAAGTGTCGTCTCATCAGACCGAAATCCCTTCGCAACGCCATGCGATGTGCAAGGCTTGATGAATTGAACCAGTGTCTCGGCGCCCGGGCATATTCCGTCGCCTTTAATCAGATACAGCGCGCTCCCGGCCGCGAGCCGATCACCGGTAGCGATCGGCCGGGCATTGGCCGGGCCTCCCGGTGACCCGTGGGTTGCCCCATCGGCTGGACCACGCTCCTCGGCTGACGGGCCGGGCCCGAGGCCACCAGCGGGGCCCGGCTGGATCCGGGTTCCGCGCACGGCAACCTGCCCATCTCGACCTCCAGGAGTCACCGGCCACCATCCGCGCCCACTTCCTCACAAGTCTCCGCAACGGTGCGTATTGTTAATGCATCGGCGCGCCTGTGTCTAGGCTTAGGCGCCGTGACCGATGCCCGCCGGGGTAGACCCCGCAGCGACCAGGCCGACCGCGCCATCCTCGGCGCCGCTGCGGACCTGCTCACCTCTGTCGGCTACGAGCGGCTCTCGGTCGAGGGCATCGCCGCCCGGGCGGGCGTGGCCAAGCAGACGATCTACCGGCGCTGGCCCTCCAAGGCGGCAGTGGTCGCGCAAGCCGTCCTCGCCGCGCAGTCCGGGGTTGCGATCGCCCCACCCGCGGACACCGGCGACCTACGCGCCGACCTGCAGGAATGGGCGCTGCAGTATGGACTGTGGCTGGCCGATCCGGTCGTGTCAGCGATGATTCGCGGGCTTGTCGCGGCAGCTGTGGACAGCCAGACCAACGCCACCCGGCTCTACGACCACCTCGCCGACCCGATCCGCACCGCGATTCTCAGCCGCCTCACCCAGGAGGCGGAACGGGGCACGCTCCGCAAGGACGCCGACCTCGACGCGCTCATCGACGCCATCCTCGGCACCATGCTCTACCGGGTGCTCTCCAGCCTCACCGACGACCCCAAGCCCGACCTCGGGGGGCTCGTGAACATCCTCGTCGACGGGGTGCGGGCTCAATAAACGCCGCCCCAGCCCACCACCTTTCGGTAGGTACGGGCGGCGACCTTCCAGGCGGCGCGCTCCCCCGCCGCGGTGTCGGTGAGGACGGCGAAGCCGATCTGCTCCCCGAAATCCGGGCCGTTCCCCAGGTGGACCCGGAACCGGACCGCCGCATGCCCCGGATCGATGAAGACGATGTCGTCGATGCTCGGCCGAGCCGTCCGCACCATGTCCGGGTGTGCTGACCGCACCTGCTCCAGCAGCGGGCGCAACGCCTCTCCGCCCTCGATCGCCGCAAGCGTCGCGGTGGTCGCCGCGGCCACCGCGGCCGGGTCGGAGCCGCCCTGCCCACCGGTGAACGCCGTGGTGAAGGCGGCTCGGATCTGCTCGTCCGCCGCCTCCGGGTCGGCCGGCGGGACGCCGGGACAGGGCAACGCGAGCCCATCCGGCCACAGGACGACGGCCCGCTCCGCGGCTGCGCGCACGACGGCGGCGTCGACGACGGTCTCGCAGATCTGCAGCCCACGTGCCGGGAAGGCGGCCAGCAGGGTCAGGGGCCCGGGAGGTGGGAGCGGAGCGAGCCAGTAGCGGACCACCGCCCGCGGACCGGCCTCCGGCTCCGACACCTCGCGCCCCGACACGACGAGCTCCACGCCGTCGCGGCCGGGTGCCGGCCAGGCGAACTCCCGGGGCCACGGCATGCTGCTCGCCGTACGCCCGTCGGCGAAGCGGACGGCGAACGGAACGATCATGCTCGCCCCGTGCTCCCAGCCGCCCGGAAGTGTGGGCTCCCAGCCCGGCCCGCTGCCGTGCCGCAGCCGTATTTCCAGCGTGATCTCCACACCCATCGGGTAGGCGGACATACCGACGACGGCGACCGCGGTATCCGCATTCGCGCCGATAAGCTGCTGAACCGGGGCGACACCGGGAAGAAAGTGCGTCAGGTTGCGGCCGAACGGCAGCTGCCGCGCCCTGCCACCGCCCCAGGAACCGAAGCCCCGCGCCACCGCGGACGCTATGGAACCGGGCTCCGCGGAGGAGAAGTTCATGATCTCAGATCATGGCAGAAATCACCCGTTCCGGACAGGCAACAAACAACGAACAACGCCGACAAGCCGGGGAGACCGTGCCTCATCTACGCGCCCGAATCCTCGACCGCATCGGCCAGCTTGAAGGGACCGCACGGGCCGTCCCGGGGCCGTCGATCTGGAATCCGCGGCAGGCCTCCGGCATGACCGGGGTCGCTCCCGCGACCGCCGCGCACGTCGCCCGGTGGAACCCGAGCACTGTTCTCGTGCTGTGCGCCGGCGCCCGCGAGATCGTCGAGCTGCACGGCTACCGACACGACTGCGAGGGCGAGAACGGGCCGTGGAGCGTTCCCGAGGGCCGGGCCTGCGCGACCCTGCGCGCCGCCGCCCGGATGCTCGGCGTCGATCCGGACCAGGGCTGAGCACGACGTATTATTCGCCGGACGATCAGCGACCTGGAGGAACGGACGATGGCTGTGCCTGCCGAGGAGCTGCTGCCAGGCACCCGCCGCGCCCTGCTGCACCGGCTGGCCGTCGGGCAGGCACAGGGGCGCACGCCCTCGCTGGTCGGCGCCGTCGTACGCGGCGGGCGACTGGTCTGGGCCGACGGCCGGAGCATGATCGACGGGCACAGCCCGGACGCGGACGTCCAGTACCGGATCGGTTCGATCACGAAGACCTTCGTCGCGGTCCAGGTCATGCGCCTACGGGACGAGGGGGCGCTGGATCTGGCCGACCCGCTGGCCCGGCACCTGCCCGACCTCGCGGCCACGCCCACAGCCGAAGCCGCGGCAGCGGCTGGCCTGGGGGCGGGGGTCGGCGCCGCAGGCGGCGCCGGAGCGCTGACGATCGCCCACCTGCTCGGCCACACCTCGGGCCTCGCCTCCGAACCTCCCGGGCCCTGGTGGGAGCGCACCCCGGGAACGCTGCGGCCGCGGCTCGGCGACGTGCTCGACGAGCCGCCGCTGCGCCATCCGCCGGGCCGCCGGTTCCATTACTCCAACCCCGGGTTCGCGCTGCTCGGTGCGCTCGTCAGCCGGCTGCGCGGGCAGCCGTGGGGCGACACGCTGCACCAGGAGCTGTTGGCACCGCTCGGCCTGAGCCGGACCACACTGCTCCCGCAGGCGCCGCACGCCGGTGGCTTCGCGGTCCATCCCTGGGCCGATGTGATGCTGCCCGAGCCTCTGCAGGACACCGGTGTGATGGCGCCGGCGGGCCAGCTCTGGTCGACCGCCGCCGACCTGGCCCGTTGGGCGGTGTTCCTGACCCGCGGCGACAAGGACATCCTGAGCGCCGACACCCTGGCCGAGATGCGCCAGCCCACCTCGGGCCCCGACAAGGCCGACGGCTGGACCACCGCCACCGGGCTCGGCCTGCAGCTGCGGCGGCACGACGGCCGCCTGCTGTACGGCCACGCCGGCTCGATGCCGGGATTCCTGGCCGGGGTCTGGGTGAGCCGAAGCGACGACGTCGCCGCGGTCGTCCTGGCGAACGCGACGGCAGGGCCCGCGGTCGCCCAGATCGCGGCGGACCTGATCCGGATCGTCGCCGAGCACGAGCCGCGCATCCCGGAGCCCTGGCGCCCGGTGTCCGCCGTCGACCCGGAGCTGCTGGCGCTCACCGGCCTGTGGCACTGGGGCCCGGCACCGCACCTGATGTACCTGCGCGCCGACGGCGGGCTGGAGCTCATCCCGCAGGGCCAGACGGGCCGCGGCTCCCGCTTCCGCGCCGAGCCGGACGGCACCTGGACGGGGTTGGACGGCTACTACGCGGGCGAGACCCTGCGCGTCGTCCGCGCGGCGGACGGCACCGCGGGCCACCTGGACATCGGCACCTTCGTCTTCACCCGCACGCCCTACGACCCCGGCGTGGACATTCCCGGCGGCATCGACCCGGACCCCTGGCAGGCCTACTGACGTCCCGGCGTCCGGGCGGGCTCGGCGGCGGTCAGGCGGTCAACAGCGTCGTTGAGCGCGCCCAGCTCGGCGGCGAGGGCCCGCACCCGGTCCGGCCCGAACTCGGCCAGCGCCTTCTTGAAGACCTCGGCCCGCAGTGCGCCTTCATGCGCGTACACCCGCTCGCCCTCCGGGGTCGCCCGCAGCAGGCGGCGCCGGGTGCCGGGCGCGGGCAGGAACTCGAGGAGACCACGGCCGATCGCGGCCTTCACCTGGCGGCTGACCGTGGACTGCTCCAGTTGCAGCATCTCCTCCAGCTCTCGCATCGAGAGGGGGCCCGTTTCCGCCAGCGCCCAGAGGATCCGGAAGCTCGACCGGTCGAGGGTCGACTCCTCGGGAAGCTGGACCCGCCTCCGGCTGAGCCGCAGAACCTCGTTCCCGAGCGCCCGCAGCGCCTCGTCGTCGATCGACTCCCCCAGGTCCCCCGCCAACCTCAGATCCCCCGAGACCTCGGGTTCCGACCAGGCCCGGTGGTCAGGGTGCGGCGGGCCGGCGGTGTGGCTGCCGTCCATAGCATCCTCCAGTACGTGGAACACAAGCAGTACCAGACGCTAGACGGCGGTGACGACGTCTGCCTCGGTGGCCGGCGCTGCCGGCACCGCCGTGACCGTGGCCGTGGTCGACCGCCGGCGGCGCGGAAGGAACGCGGCGATCACGGCACCGGCCAACGCCGCGATGGCACCGATGCCGAAGCAGAGCGTGAACGCGCCCTCGCCGGGTAGCCGAATCCCCTCGAACGCGGTGGTGTTGCTGGCGAGCACGGTGCCCATGAGCGCGGCCGCCACGCTGCCGCCGACCGAGCGGGTGAGGGCGTTGAGACCGACCGCGGCCGCCGCGTCCTGGGGTGGTGTGGCGTCCAGGATGAGGGTGGGCATCGCGGCGTAGCCGATGCCGACACCGGCGGAGCCGACACACATGACGATCAGCAGCTGCCACGGGGCGTCCATGAGAACCACGCCCAGGCTGTATCCGACGGCCAGGACCAGCGCGCCGATCACGAGGGTGATCCTCGGGCCGGTACTGCGGATCAACCTGCTGGAGATCGGGGCGAACGCGAGCATCATCAGGCCGGCCGGAGCCATCCACAGCCCGGTGGCCTGCAACGACTGGCCGAGACCGTAGCCGGTGGCCGCCGGCAGCTGGAGCAGCTGCGGAATCACGATGGACTGCGCCATCATGCCGAAGCCGACCGCCAGGGCCGCGATGTTGGTCATCAGCACCGGCCGTTTCGCGGTGGCCCTCAGGTCGACCAGCGGCTCGTCCTGACGCAGCTCGACGAAGACCCAGAGCACCAGGACGGCCAGGCCCCCGGCGATCGCACCGAGGGTGCGGGCATCGCCCCAGCCCCAGGCGGTGGCCTTGGAGATACCGACCAGGAACACGACCAGGCCCACCGCGAGGCCGAGCGCGCCCAGCACGTCGAAGCGGCCCTCGTGGCCGTCATGAATGTGCGGGATGGCGACAGCCGCGAGCACGAACACGACCGCGGCCACGGCCGTCGAGACCCAGAACACGGTGTGCCAGCCACCGACGTCGACGATCCAGGCGGCCAGCGGAAGGCCGATCGCACCGCCGACCCCCAGGGTGGCGCTCATCGCGGCCAGGGCCGTCGGCGCCATCCGCGGCGGGGTGATCTCCCGGATGAGCGAGATGCCGACCGGGATGAAACCGATCGACATGCCCTGCAGGGCACGGCCCACCAGCATCGGTGTCAGCGAGCTCGACAGCGCGCACACCAACGACCCGACGATGAGCGCACCCGCGCTCGCCATGAGCACCCGCTGCTTGCCGAACAGGTCCGCGAGTCGACCCGCGACCACCATGAACACCGAAGCGGCCAGCAGGGTGACGGTGACGACCCAGGCCGAGTTGGACGCCGAGGTGCCCAGCAGACGGGGCAGCTCGGTCTGCAGCGGGATCACCAGCGTCTGGGTGAAGGCGGTGGCCATCCCGCCGATGCACAACGCGATCACCGACACGATCGGCGGCGCCGTCCTGGCACCCGAGGCAAGCGACATGATCCAACTTTCGTCCGCACCTACATGCTTGATACATGCAACGTATGCATAGTACATGCATGTGGTGCTGACGTCAGACCAGGCCGAGTGACAGGCGATACACCCGCCGCAGCCGACGGGCAGGACCGTACGGTCCGGTCGCCCAGACGAGGTGGGCAGTGCCAGGCGGGGCGGAACGCCGTGTCAGAGCAGACCGTCGTCCGACAACGTCACGGTCTGCACGCGGTGGACGCCCTTCTTGCGGACGACGGCGTCACCGGTCACCCGGACCCGGCAGGCCAGCCGCAGGTTGCCGACGCCCATGAGGTCGGATGCGCCCACAACGTCCGCGGGACCCGCGACACCCTCGACGCCTGCGGCACCCTCCATGCGCGCGACACCCTCCATGCCCGCGACACCCTCGACGCCCGCGGCACCCTCGACGCCCACGAGACCGCGAGGCGGCCTGCCGGAGAGCAGGGGCTCAAGAGCGCCGACCTCCTCGGCGTCTGGCGCGACGAGATGCTCGGCGCCACGGACGACCTCCAGGCGGCAGACCGTGCACGCCCCCTGCCCATGGCAGGTCGTGGGCCAGTGGTACCCAAGCCGCCACGCGGCCTCGATGATCGTCTCCCCGGATTCGACCGTGAGCTCGACACCGAGAGGCTCGACGCGCACCACCGGTCCACCCGGCCGCGGATCCTTCACACCTCCATCCTTCCTCGGCCGCCGGCAACGCCGTCGACGACGGCTTCAGACGGTTTCGGTGGGCGGGGTCCTGGACGAGAGGGGTACCGAGCCGACCTTCCGGAATGGAGTAAATACTCACTACTTAAATCTCGCCCACCACCAACACCCGCGTCGCCTCTCCCCCGTCACGGCGGACGAGGAGACCCACGCGGGGCCGGTGGGACAGACCTCCGGGAGACAGACGTCGGTGGAGCAGGGCCCGACGGGTCAGACCCGACGAGTCAGACCCGACGGGTCAGAGCAGCTCGAGGATGGTGGCGTTGGCCTGGCCGCCGCCCTCGCACATGGTCTGCAGGCCGTAGCGGATGCCGTTGTCACGCATGTGATTGACCAGCGTCGTCATGATCCGGGCACCGGAACCGCCGAGCGGGTGGCCGAGCGCGATCGCGCCGCCGAGCGGGTTGAGCGCCTTCGCGTCGGCGCCGATGTCGGCGAGCCAGGCCAGCGGTACCGGAGCGAACGCCTCGTTGACCTCGAACGCGCCGATGTCGTCGATCTTGAGCCCGGACCTGGTGAGCGCCTTCTGGGTGGCGGGGATCGGCGCGGTCAGCATGATGACCGGGTCGCTGCCCGCGAGGACGGCGGTGTGGATCCGGGCGATCGGCCGAAGGCCCAGCTCGGCGGCCTTCTCGCTGGTGGTGATCAGCAGCGCTGCCGAGCCGTCGGAGATCTGGGAGGAGTTCGCCGCCGTGATCACGCCGCCGTCCTCCACCGTCCTGAACACGGTCTTCAGCTTCGCGAGGCCCTCGACGGTGCCGCCGCGGCGGATGCCCTCGTCCTTGCTGATGACCGTGCCGTCGGCCAGCGTGACCGGCGCGATCTGCGCGTCGAACCGGCCCTCGTCCTGGGCGGCTGCGGCCTTCTCGTGGGAGCTGATCGCGAACTCGTCGCACTGCGTCCGGGAGAAGCCCCAGCGTTCGGCGATCATCTCGGCGCCGACGCCCTGGTCGGGAAAGGCGTTGTTGTAGCGGGCGAGGTAACGCTCACCGAACGGCACCTTGTCCATCAGCGCGCTGCCCATCGGCACCCGGGACATCGACTCGACGCCACCGGCGATGACGAAGTCGTAGTGGCCGGCGACCACCCCGGCAGCGGCGAAGTGCACCGCCTGCTGGGACGACCCGCACTGCCGGTCGACGGTCACACCGGTCACCGTCTCCGGGAAGCCCGCGCCGAGCGCCGCGTTACGGGCGATGTCGAACGTCTGCTCGCCGACCTGGCCGACGCAGCCCCAGACGACGTCCTCCACGAGAGCCGGGTCGACGCCCGCGCGCTCGACCAGCGTGGACAGCACGTGCGCGGACAGGTCCGTCGGGTGCACACCCGACAGCCCACCGTTCCGCTTGCCGACCGGCGTCCGCACCGCCTCGACGATCACCGCATCACGCATGACGACGTCCCCTCAGTTGGCAGCGTTGCTGAGTATGCATTCACTCTTGCAGACGACGCAAGTCGTGGCTAACCCCAGCGCGGGCACGATGCTATTCGCCTGCCGGTTGTCACGGAGGTCGACCGACTCCACCGCCAGCGCCACCAGGGGTTTGGGGGCTCATCCCAATCGAGGGTGTGGTTGCGGTCTGAACCCGTCGGTCTCCAGCAGCGATCTGGCGCGCCCGCGCATCGCTGCTCCCGACGAAGAATGGAGGATCTTGGCTGCTGCGGCAACCGAAATCCTCGCTTCTTGCGGATTGCCAAGTGCCATGCTTCGTCGGCCAGCCGGATGGCCTTCAGGGGCGGTCCGCGTCATCCTGTCGCGGCCGCGGTGAGCCGTGGGCAGAGGCCGCTGCCCGCTGAGGCAGGCCCATCTGTGCGAGGACTGCCCTCCCCAGCGGCTCGTCTGGGTCGCCGAGAGTCTCAGGAAGATCGAAGTGGTTCCGGCCGGGCACCACCAGATCGACCGGCGCGATGCCGGATCCGGTCAGTGCCGAGACGAACTGCCGGTGCTGGGCGGCGAAGGCCGACGTCTCGTTGTCACCCCGAGCGATGATCAACGATGGGACGGCGCCGGTTCCGCGGAGCCGGTGGAACGGGCTGTTGCGGGCCGCCTCGGCGGCGGTGAGCCTGATCTGCTCCCCCACGTACGTGTGACGCAGCGGTTCCAGATCGTAGATTCCGCTGAGCAGACAGGCACCACGGATCACGTCGGTGGGGTGCAGCGGGGCGGGAAGCCATCCGTCCACCAGGCACATCGCGGCAAGATGGGCCCCGGCGGAGGATCCGCTCACGAAGATCCGCCGCGGGTCGACGCCCAGCTTGGCAACGTTCCGGAACAGCCACAGGACGGCCTCGCGGACCATCGCGACGATCTCGTCCAGCCGGTTCGCGGGTGCCAGCCCATAGCCGAGTGCGGCGAAAGCCGCGCCGCGCGAGACGAAGTCCGGGGCGGCGAAGGACGAGTCGGCCGCGCTCAGCTCCTGCCAGTAGCCCCCGTGGATGAAGATCTGCAGCGGCGCCGCGGGCTCGGGTCCGGGCGCAGCCGCGGGGAACGCGGAGACTGCGGGAAAGAAGTGCAGAATCCGGTCGGGGCCGGCGCCGTAGGGGATCTCCTGCCAGGCCAGGTCTGCGCGGGCCCGCGCCGAACCGTCCGCGTACGCGCGCAGACAGGTCCGCAGGTCCGGCACGGTCAGGCTGGGCGAGTACGCCCGGTCGCGCAGGGCTCGTTCGTCGGTCGTGCCGGCGTCGGTCGCGGCGGCAGCGGTCGTGCCGGCGTCGGTCGTGGCGGCAGCGGTCGTGGCGGCGTCGATCCTCCCGGCGGCGGTCATACCGGGGCCGATCCGCCGAAGCAGGTTCTCGCTTCCCAGAGCTCCGGATAGAACTTGAGCTGGGCCCGGCCCGCCAGATAGCTCGCGCCCGCGCTACCGGCCGTCCCGGGTCTCACCCCCAGCTGTCGCAGCACCGTCAGCTGATGGCGCTGGCGCCAGCTCGACCACATCTGATCATGCCCGATCAGGGCTTCGGAGAGTTCCCACAGCTCGCTGTACCGATCATCCCCGGCCGCGATCTCGCACAGGGCCGCGGATCGCTGCGACGCGGTGGCGACGGGGAAGCCGGCCCTGGTCAGCAGGACGACGAAGGCGTCCCACAGGTCCGGTTCGGCCAGGCGCCGGCTCAGCCGCCGACGATCCTCGGCGGTCAGCCAGCCGGCCCGGGCCAGCCAGCCGTGGTCGTCGGCACCGGAGAGGAACTCGATCTCACGGAACTGCGCCGACTGGAAGCCGCTGGACGTCCCGAGCGAGCCGCGGAACTCCAGAAAACCGTGCGGGGTCATCGTGTCGACGACATCGACCTGGTTCACCAGCACGCGCTCGATCTCATGGCAGCGGCGCAGTCGCAGGCGGGCGCGGTAGGTGTCACCGCCGAGCATTCTGTCTCGGACGTCGGCCAGCTCGAACAGCAGAACCTTGAACCACAGCTCGTACACCTGGTGGACGGCGATGAAGAGGAGTTCGTCGTGAGCGACCGGCAGGCTCCTGCACCGCTGCTGGTCGAGCATTTCGGAAAGACGAAGATAGCTGGCGTACGTGAGACCGTTGTCCCGGCCGACAGAAGCCTGATCGACAGAAGGCTGCACGGTGGCGGTGTCCTCACTCGATGCCATGGACGGCGAAGGTCTCTCTCACTGCAGGAAGGTCGAGAACACCGGCGGATTCACACATACGCCGGGTGGCCTGCGCGACCGCGCCGATCCGGCTGGCGGTGGCGGTGCCGCCGTAGACGTCCCGGAGCACGCCGTCGGCGGTGGCTTCGTCGAGGCCGGCGAGCAGGAGGGACGATCGGACGGGGGCGGCGTCCCAGGCGATGCAGGCCTCGATCAGGGGTGGCAGCGCGTGGCCCACCCGGGTCCGCAGCGCGGGTTCCAGCTGGGACCACAGAAGGTGGAAGAAGCCCGCGAAGAAACGATGGTGGCGCCCCTCGTCACGGGCATGGTCCCGGGTGACGTCCCGGACCGCGGTGACCACCCCGGGATTCGTCGGAACCTCGTTGAGAACCGCTGTTATCAGCGTTTCGAACACGATCGTCTGCAACAGGTGAGCGAGCGTCGGCTCATCGGGCAGAATGGTGTGCGCGGCCAGGTCGAGCTGTTCGACGAAACCACCGTAGTCCCACCGGGGAATCGGGATCCCGGTGACAGTGGCGATCTGGTCGGCCAGGTCGAGGCTGTACAGGGAGTGATAACCCTCGTCACAGTAGATCTTGTAGGCGTCCAGCCGGTGGGAACGGGGCACCTCGAAACCGAGCCGGTTGCCGGCGATCAGCTCCGCGCCGCGGTTCACGACCCGGGTTTCCAGCTCGGTGGCGGACAGCAGGAACTGGTACAGATGACGGACGGTGAGTTCCCGCGACGCGGAGTCCGGCAGCGTACGGACGGCCTCGTGGGCCAGGTAGGGAACCAGCTCAGGGGGAAAGAAGACCAGCCCCTCCTCCAGCTCCCGGTGGAAGGTCCGCCGGGTTCCACCGCGCACCCCGGCCGCGTCGTACCAGTCCTTCATCGGCGCGCCCGCGCCCGGGTCTGACCGCGGCGGCTTCGTCGTCATCGCCGGCCCTCGGCGCTCTCATACCGGCCGCGGTCGGCGGAACGGAACGCGAACGCGGGCTCGGCCTCGAACACGGGCTCGGTCGCGGCCTCGGCCTCGGGCGCGGACGCGGACGCGGACGCCGGCACGGACGCGCACAGGCCGCCGAGCAGGCGAGCGATGCGGTCGACGCCCTGCGACACGACCGCCGGCGCGGTGGCGAAGCAGAGCCGGAACCAGCCCGGATCCGGGCTGGCGAAGAGGCGGCCCGGCAGCACGTTGACACGGGCCTCGTCGAGGATTCGCGCCCACAGCTCGTCCTCGGCGGCGAAGGTGGGTTCGGTCAGCCACCCGCGCAGATCGACCCACAGGGAGAACCCCGCCTCCACCGGGACGAAGGGAATGCCCGCGACCGTCAGCAGACCGGCCGCCGACCTGTAGGCGCGGCCGAGCCGGCGACGGCTCTCCGCGAGAAAACCGATCACCCACTCCCGGTCGGCAAGCAGGTCCCGCAGCAGGGCCTGGGTGTCGGTCGAGGTCGCGGCGAAGTAGGCGAGCGCTCGCGCCGCGGCGCAGACCTGCGGATCCGGGCTGCACAGGACGCCGATCTTGAGGCCGGGCAGTCCGAAGTCCTTCGCGAAGCCCCACACGACGTGGACCCGTCCGGTTCCGGCCGCCCCAGCCTCGGGGTCGAGGGCACTGACGAAGGAGCTGTCACCGAACACGGAGTTCGCGTAGATCTCGTCCACGACGACGTCCACCCCGTGCCGCGCCGCGACCGCCACGATCTCGCGCAGTACCCGCGGGGGCAGGACATGACCGACCGGGTTGCCGGGTGACGCGAGGGCCACAGCACGGACGGTGACCCCACCTGCCCGCGCCGCGGCCAGGGCTTCGTCCAGCACGTCGGGCGTTACCTGGAAGCCCTGGTCAGCCCGCACGGGTACGGGTAGCAGCCGGGCTCCGGAACGCCCGACCAGATCGACGTCGAACGCGCTGTAGTAGGGGGCGGGCACGACGATCGCCTCGCCCGGGTCGCACAGGACGGTGGCGATGACGTCGAGGGCACCGGTCACGCCGCTGACGACGACGAGGTGGTCGGGGTCGATCTCCGTCCGGCAGACGCCGCCGAGGAAGCGGGCGAGCTCCTGACGGAAGGCGTCGGTGCCGTGCAGCGGGCCGTAGTGGGTGTCCGCGGCGGTCAGCGCCCGCCGGGCGGTCAGCCGCGGGGCCAGCAGGTCCCAGACCAGGCGGTTCTCCGCCGTCCCGAGGTTGATGTACCCGTCGGGGCGCAGCCGCGCGTCATAGGGGTACGCCTCGGCGCGGAAGTGGGCGACGGCGATCGCCGGCGGCTGGGCGGCCAACGCCGCCGCGCGCCTCGACACCATCACAGACCCACCGGGCGTCGACCCGGGGCCTCGTCGGCTTCCGCTCCGGTCTCCGCGTGCCGCCCGGTGAGCTGCCGTGCGGTGAGCAGCCCCGGGTGCACTCCCAGGCCCATCGACGCGTCGACAACCGCGCCGTGCAGAACACCGGAGCCGTCGGCGCACAGCCACCACACCAGCTCCGCGATCTCCTCCGGCCGGATCAGCCTGCCCTTCGGCAGGCTCGCCTCGAGGTCGAGCCGGGCCCGCGGTGACAACCCGTCCAGGGTGCTTTCCCGCAGCATCGGGGTGTCGACCGCGCCCGGGCAGACCGCCATCACATCGACCGGGGAATGCGCCGTCTGGGCCGCGAGATGGCGAGTGAGGTAGGTCAGCGCCGCCTTGCTCATACCGTCGACGATGTCGAAACCGGGAAACTGGGCCAGGCCGCCGCCAACGCTGGAAATATTGATGATCTTCCCGTGGCCACGCTCCAGCATCCCCGGCAGAACCTGCCGGATCAGCCACAGCGGGCCGATGCTGTTGATCCGCAGAAACGCCTCGTCCCGGTCGAGTGGATCCGCGACGTACCGTTCGATGCTGCGGGTGCCCACAGCAGCGTTGTTGACCAGCACGTCGACCGGCCCGGGGAGCGCCGCGAGCAGGCTGTCGTGGCTTTCCCGCTCCCCCTGGCGGAACTCGAAGGCACGCACCTCGCCGCCGCCGCACAGATCCTTCGTGATCGATTCCGCGGCGTCCCGCCTGGAGTGATAGGTGAACCACACGTTGTCCCCGGCGCGGGCGAACCGCGCCACGGTGGCCAGGCCCACCCCACTCGACCCGCCGGTCACCAGAACGTTTCGCGGCATCGCGTCCTTTCCTGAGGCATCGCCAGTGGTCGGGTCTGCCATGCCCTGCGATCAGGGCACGCAGGGACAGGCGGGTCGGACGAGGCGTGCCGTCCGGGCCGAGAACGTGTCGGCTGCGACGACACAGGTGATCCATATCCGCAGAGGCGAACTCTAGCAGCAGTTTTGCTCCGCATCTGCGGATTCGTGACCTGCGAAGCAGCAGTAGCACCGCTGGACAGTGCGGCCACCCGGCGCCATCCTAAGCGGGCGCTTACCCAAGGCGCCCACCAATGCTGATCACGGATGGGAGACGGTCGCATGCCTGAGGCAGTCATCGTCGCTGCGGCACGCACGCCGATCGGTCGCGCGGGCAAGGGGTCCCTGAAGGACCTCCGGCCCGACGACCTCGCGGCCTTCATCACGCGGGCCGTCGTCGAGAAGGTGCACGGGCTCGACCCGAACAGCATCGACGACCTGCTCCTCGGCTGCGGGCTGCCCGGCGGCGAGGCGGGCAACAACATGGGCCGCGTGGTCGGCGTCCTCAACGGGTGGGATGCCGTCCCCGGCGCCACCATCACCCGTTACTGCTCGTCATCGGTGCAGACCACCCGGATGGCCTTCCACGCGATCAGGGCCGGGGAAGGCGACATCTTCGTCTCGGCCGGCGTCGAGACCGTCTCCCGGTTCGGCAAGGGCACCTCCGACCACATCCCCGACACCGTCAACCACCTCTTCGACGACGCACAGACGCGCACCGCGGCGACGGCCAGTTCCAACGAGACCTGGCACGACCCCCGTGCGGACGGCCTGCTCCCCGACGTCTACATCGCGATGGGCCAGACCGCCGAGAACGTCGCCACGCTGCGCGGCATCTCCCGCCAGGAGATGGACGAGTTCGCCGTCCGCTCGCAGAACCTCGCGGAGAAGGCCATCGCGGACGGATTCTGGGCCCGGGAGATCACCCCGGTCACCACACCGGACGGCACCGTCGTCACCACCGACGACGGCCCCCGCGCGGGCGTGACCTACGAGGCCGTCTCCCAGCTCAAGCCGGTCTTCCGCGAGAGCGGCACCGTCACGGCAGGCAACTGCTGCGCGCTGAACGACGGCGCCGCGGCGGTCGTCGTCATGTCCGACAGCAAGGCCGCCGAGCTCGGCCTCACCCCGCTGGCCCGGATCGTCGCCACCGGCGTCTCCGGCCTCTCACCCGAGATCATGGGCCTCGGTCCGGTGGAGGCCTCGAAGCGGGCACTCGCCCACGCGGGCATGACCATCGACGACATCGACCTCGTGGAGATCAACGAGGCCTTCGCGGCGCAGGTGATCCCGTCCTACCGGGACCTCGGCATCGACATCGACCGGCTCAACGTCAACGGTGGCGCGATCGCCGTCGGCCACCCGTTCGGGATGACCGGCGCCCGCCTGCAGAACACGATGCTCAACAGCCTCGACTGGCACGACAGGACCACCGGTCTCATCACCATGTGCGTCGGTGGCGGCCAGGGCATGGCTCTCATCCTCGAACGCCTCTGACCCTCGAACGCCGCTGAACCTCAAAGGCCGTTGAACCTCAAAGGCCGCTGAGCGCGGGACGGAGTGTGGAGGTGAGTCCCGTGCTCAGATGCGCTGATGAAAGCGGTCCCCGGGTAGCCGGGAACCGCTTTCACCGAAACCTCAGGCCATCCTAACGAGCATCACGCATGGTACGGGTTGGAGTACGCCTTGAAGGCGTTCCACATCGGCGAACCGGCTCCCCCGCCGACATCGGGCGTAATTGACGTCGGATCGGTGCCGCCACGGAGGAAGTCCCAGTAGGTGACCCCGGCATTGGTCGAGTTGTTCAGGAACGCCGTGTACATCGGGCCCAGCAGCGGAGCGTTTCCGGCGTTTGTTCCGGTACTGCCGCCGCCACAGCAGAACCCGCGCTCACCCGCGTACCACGGCTTGTTGAGAGCAGCCGCTGCGCCGGCGGTGATGGTACAGGCGCGCGCCTCGCAGGAGTTCGTCGGGCTGGAGTAGCCGTGATACGAGATCAGGTCGATGTTCGAGCTGGAGCTGTAGTTCTGGATCACGCTCTGGTTCGAGTCGTTGTTCCCGGTTCCGGTGCCGACCAGCACGTTGGGGTTGTCCGCCTTGATGCGGGCGGCCATCGCGTCGTTCCACGCCTTGAAGTTGGCGTCCCCGGTGTTCGCCTCGTTGGCCGGCTCGATGATCGCGACCGTCTCGTCGGTGTGGCGGGTCACCACCGCGTCCAGCCAGGCGATCTCCGCGGCGCTCGGGGTCGCGCTGTAGGTGGGATGCAGCCCTGTGCAGTCCGAAAGGCCGTTCTCCAGCACCAGGTCGAGGTAGTGGCCGTGCGCATGCGCAGCGTTGTAGATGACATCGAGAGCAGCCAGCCTCGTGGTGTCCACGCTGGTACCCGAAGGCATGGCCCATATCCGGACCATCGTGTGCGCGGGAAGCGCCGCGAAGATGGCATCGGCCTCCGCGGCGGTGGGCAGCTCACCCGGCCGACATCCGGTGATCGCGCCGTACCAGTTGAATCCGGTGAACTTGTACTGTGCACCGTTCAGGCGAAGCTGTGAACCTGAGCGTGTGATGCGACCGGAGCTCGTCGCGGCAGGTGTCGTGAACGTCTGGTCCCCCGAGGACGCCGAGCCGGACCCGTTGGACGCAACCAGACGGTAGTGATAGGTAGTGCTCGGTGAAAGACCACTCACCGTTTCGGCGACGGTCGCGCTCGACCGTGTGCCAGAAACCCACTGGTCGCTCGACGCAGGCACCCTGGAACCGTACGAGGCCGTCGTCCCGTACTCGAAATGGTACGAGGTCGTCCCGTTCTTGGGATCGATCACGGCGTTCAGCTGGGCGGAACTCGCGGTGATGTTGCTCGCGCTCAGGCTGCTCAGGCCCGGCACTCCACTGATCGCCGGAGACAATGCAATCGCGCTGAGCACTCCGTAGTTCGCCGTGGCAGCCGGAAAACTCACGTCGAGCACGCCGTTGCTGCCGATCGTGACGTCGTGATCCTGCTCGTCGGCCGTCCAGGCCGCATCTCCCGAGTCCTTGTAGATATCGAACTCGTCCATGATCGTCGCACCGTTGGCGACCACGTCGAAGACCCGTTGGCCCTCCGCGGCCTCCCAGGTCGCACGGAAGTACATGTGCAGCACCGCCACGCCCGGCGTCAGTCCCGTGAAGTGGTAGCTGAACACGCCCCACCGCTCCGTGGCATACAGTGCGTCGTTGTTCGTGTTCGGCAGGGAGTGGGGCGTGTAGTCGATCGTCCCGCCCGAGGTCTGCGTCGACGGCCCGGGATCGGGCGCCCACACGTTTCCGTCGACGTCGGTGAACGACGACGTGGCACCGATACGGTATCGGAACTGCGCCGGCCAGGGGCCGAATCCCTCACTGTCGCCGATTGGATTACACGCGGCAATGACCGGCGTGAGGACGGAAAAAATGCCGATGACACACAGGGTTCGCCAGCGCTTGAACTTCGATAACACCGAGGACCTCACCTGATGACGGAAACACCTGACAGGGTGATGACCCACCGGGGCACGGCACGACCGTCACCCTTTACGAATATCGGGCTGTGCGGACGTCGAGATTCCCGGGCGGGCGGTCCGCGCGGCCGGGGCGAGCGCCAGTAAACCGGCATAAGCTCTCCACAAAATGGGATCGGCGGCACCCCGCGACACCAGGGAGCAGCAATCACAATTCAACCGGAGCACCAGAAACAAATCAGGCATGGTGCGTCGAAATATATTCGCCGGAACAAATCTGCCGCGCTCATGCTATCGACGCGAGGAAAATCGGCAAGACGTTTGGCCGGAACCGGCCAAACGGTTGTACCTGGCGGGGCGATGGCTCCGACACAGAAGTTCGGGTAACTCTGCGTATCTGCGGCTGGATTGCGCTGGTCAGCGCCTGCGCAGATTCCCAGGTCGAGCTGAACAAGGAAATCTTGCTTTCAGAAAGCCGGGCGGATCCCCGGCCGGGCGGGGCCGGAAGAATCCACCCGGGTACTCCGGAACAGCTGCTCCGGGGCCGAGGCCGGGGTGAGTGCCGCCGCACCCGTCCTGGTGTGGCGACAGGCGAAGACGACGCCTCTCGACAGGTGGCAGGAAGGTCCCGTGCTCAGAGCGTGAAGGTGAGCGCCAGCGCGCCGGCCAGTAGCACCGCGGCGGAGAGCACGTAGCGGGAGACGAACGTCCAGCACCGGACGGTGCCCGCCGCCGTGCCGCTCACCGTGCGCAGCTCGACATACGGTTCGGGGCCGCGCAGATACCAACCGGTCACCTCGACGTCTTCGCCGACGAAGGAGCTGGCACGGGTGGCTCCGAACAGCAGGCCGGCCCCGGGCAGCGGATTGTCGTATTCGACGGTCACGATCGCACTGCCGTCGTCAAGAACCAGATTCGATGAGGCCACGAATCCGCCTCGGCCGACAATCGTCCCCCGCAGCCTGACCGGTATCGCGGAGACCGGGCCGGCGTCGAGGCGGTCCAGCAGGTCGGCGACCCGCGCGACCGGCTCCGGGGTGCCCAGCGGCGCCCGCAGCGTCGCGCGGATCACCAGCAGCACGCCGGCGGCTGCCACCAGCGCGGAGACGAGTGTCAGGTTGGCCTGGCCAGGATCGCCCTTGAAGGCGAAGAAGGCCGCGCCGAGGCAGAGCCAGCCGCCGAAGTGCACCGGCAACTCCGCCAGGAACTGCGCCCGGGCCCGCAGGCGCCCTTCGGCACTCGCCTGTGCCGCGCTCCGAACCCCGCGCCACACCCGAGGAGCGCCGGGCAGGCCACTCCCCTCCAGGGCCGCTATCCGGGTCGCGACCAGCGGATGGGTCGACAGCAGCTCCTGCCAGCGGGCCCAGGGGCTGGTGACCTCGAAGCGCAGTGCCCGCACCAGCCGCTCCGGTGGCAGCTGCGGCCCGGCCGGGTCCAGCGACGGCGCCGAGCCGGCGCTGGCGATGCCGAGCGCGCCGACCGCTCGGGTCCGGCCCTCCTTACGGGCCAGACGCCTGGCCTGGCGATGGTGGTCGTTCTCGCGGAGGTCCGCGACGCGCTCGGCGAGAGCCCGGTCCCGCTCCCCCATCCCGTACACGATCTTCACCAGTGCCGAGCACAGGGCGTCCCCGTCACCGGTCGCCGCGCAGGAGGCATGATCGGCCCCGAGCTCCCGGGCCCGGGAAAGACCGAGCAGCGCCAGCTCGGAAATCAGGTAGACGACGAATCCGAGGATCCTGACCGGGTCGTTCCCGCCGGACTGGTCGCCACCGCGCGCCCCGGCCGTGACGTAGTACAGCAGGGCGGGCACCACCGACGCCGCCGTCATCACCGCGAAGTCGCGGTTGCGGATGTGGCCGATCTCGTGCGCCACCACGGCTTCGACCTCGCTGTCGTCAAGGCGGTCGAGCAACCCGCGGCTGATCCACACCCGGGCGTCGCGCCGGGTATGACCGAAGGTGAAGGCGTTCGGGTCGCCGTCCTCGACAATGCCGAGCCGGACCAGCGGAACCCCGGCCAGCTGGCACTGCCGGGCGACCACCGCGGCGACCGGCTCGTCGCTGAGATACCCGTCCTCGCCTCGTGCCAGCTCGTGCGCCGGCACCAGCCATTCCACCAGCCACGGCCCCACCAGGAACTGCACGACGGCGAGGACCGCCACCACGGCCAACGGCACGAGGAACGGCACGGGGGTGAAGAAGGTGAGCAGCCAGCAGCCCACAATCAGTACGCCGCCCAACAACGACAACCCGGCCGCCGAACGCCGCCAGACATACCCTGCCACGCCCGCCCCCTGAACTTGCCCGACCAAACAAACGGGACTACCGAGCCGAACAACGCTACTGCGAACCGGATCCGGGCGCAGCAGAATTGCGCAGCTGAATTCGCGCACTGTCCAGTGACGCCGCAGTGGGACGGGTCAGGTTGTCGCCGCCCAGAACAGTCGCAGGTTTGCTCCGCATCCAGCGCGATGCCGTTATGTCTGACGCTGACGTTCGTGTTGCGGACACCGTTCAGTGGTCCTGCGGTGGTCTGATGCGTTTTGCCCCCGACAACCGTTGATTGGGGGCTGTTCGCGTAATCGGAGGAAGCGTGGCCGCTGGTAGTGCTCACGGCGTCGGGCCGGCAACGGTCCGTCGCGGATGGGGGATGATCGGGCGGACGACCTCAACACCCGCCACCCGCTCCTGAGCGACTCGATCAAGGAGCAGCTCGACGCCTACCGGGCGGACCTGCCGGGCGCGCCGACCGAGACCTGGCACGACTTCGACGGCTCCGCCGCCGTGACGGGCTCCGGCCTGGCCCTCACGGTCCAGGTGAGTGAGGTGCAGGCCACCGACTTCGCCTGGCTGCGCGACATCGGGCTCCTCCTCGCCACCACCGCGATGGTCTACGCCATCCGTTTCATCTGCATGGCCGCCGCCGTCGGACCGCTGGGGGCGGCCGCCCCGGTGCTCTGCACACCGCTCGACGGGTTCTTCGGGACGCTCATCGGCGGCGCGATCAGGAACGCGGTTACCGGCAACTGGAACAACTGGAAGGCGTGGGCCATCGTTCTGGGCGCAGCCATCCTGGCTGGACGATCAGCCAGATCAGCCAGATCGCGTCCTGCACGGTCCGCACCTACCAGCCGAACATCGTCACGCTGCACATCGGCACGAACGACATGGCGCGCAACGTCTCGGTGGCCGGTGCCCCGGACCGGCTGCGCACCCTGCTGCGCAGGATCTTCGAGGCCGCCCCGAGGACGACGGTCATGCTCGCCACGCTCATTCCGTCCACGACACCGGCGACCATGAACCGCATCCAGGCGCACAACGCCGCCATCAGGTGTGGCGGTTCGGCAGGGGGGCACTCCGAGCTGGCGGGGCCAGGTCAGACCCCGCGGAAGCGGTTGATTGCCGTCAGGTGACGAGCCCGGGTCTGCTCGTCACGAACACCCAGCCCCTCCTCCGGCGCCAGACACAACACCCCGACCTTCCCCTGATGCGCGTTGCGATGCACATCGAACGCCGCCTGCCCCGTCTCCTCCAACGGATACACCCTCGACAACGTCGGATGGATCAACCCCCGCGCCACCAACCGGTTCGCCTCCCACGCCTCCCGATAGTTCGCGAAATGCGACCCCAC